>NZ_JAWLNY010000024.1:0-14681 GCF_036903315.1 Anaplasma bovis
GCGCCTGTGGTACTTTGTCTTAAGACACGGGAGAGAGGGTCGCTGCCAGCCTTTTCTTTTTAAAAGGGTTTTTCCCGACTTGAGCGCTCGGTTTTATTATGGTTCCGGGCTGTTTTTATTTCTTTTTCTTCAAAAATTGTACCCATATCAATTGACGGGCCCAAAGTTGTTGTGCCATTCCTAGCTGGATTCGCACCAGTCTTTCATAGAGCTTCTTGTCTCCGTGTGCTTACTATTGTTAGCGCTAAGAGCTGTGTTTTTTCTTCTCTTCCCACTTCTTGTGAGAAATCTACTTTTCAAGTGGTGATCCGTCTGTAATGGATTATAGGGGTTACTACGCAGCTCTTCTTCCTTGATTCGGCACCGGGTTTTATGGGGTTTGTGTATTCATTATTTTTGGTACACGCGCCGTCCTTTTTCTTGCAATACCCATCAATTAATGGAGATTTCGTACTGGGCTAAAGTTGTTGCACTACACTTTTTGTTTAATCCTGCGCCCAGTTCTTATAGGGGTGTGTTAACTGTTGAGTCTAGCACGTGCCCCCTTCTTTTTTTTTGCCAAATCTACTTTTCAAAAAGCGGAGCTCCATTTGTGATGGATTAGAGTTACTACGCAGTTCTTCTTCCTTGATTCTGCACACCGGGATTATAGGGTTTGTGTGCTCATTGTTTAGTACACGCGCCTGCAATATACACTAATCAATAGTGATCTATATGTAATGGATTAGTGTATTACACAGCTTTCTTTATTTTATTCTGCACTAAGGTTTTGTAGGTTCTGCTCATTGTTAGGAGTCCGACGTGCAGGCTTTCATTCTTTTTCTCTACAACCTACAAACACAATCTTCCGTGATAGATATTATTCGTCACTTTTTGCTTTGACTAGACTTCTGAAGATTTCTCTCTCTCTTATGTGCAAGTTTGGTTATAGACCCTACTCTTTTCTTTTTGCGTGGCCTACAAGTGGGGATCCATCTGTAAAGTACTAAGGTCTTTTAACTTTTTTGCTCAGTTCTGCGCTGAGTTTTACAGAGTTTCTTTGTCCAAAGTATGTTTTATATGCTCACTATTGAGTTGTACTGTGCCGTTTTTTCTACTTTATACGACTTGTAAACATTTATCCCAAGCATATTGCATCGCTTCTCGCTTGATGCGCACCAGTCTTTCATAGAGCTTCTTGTCTCCCCGTGTGCTTACTACTAACGCTAAGAGCTGTGTTTTTTCTTCTCTTTTCTACAGATTCACCAACCAATAGTGATTTCGTACTGGGCTAAAGAAGCTATTCAGCACTTCTTTCTTCTTGCACGGGGCTGCAGGTAAAGTTCCGTCAATCTGCGGATTTATTGCACTACATTTTTTTCCCTAACCTGCACCGAGTTCTTATAGAGTTTCTAGCCCAGGTGTGCCAGTTTTGTTGCGTGCAGAGCCTCGTCCTTTTTTTTGCAATACCCATCAATTAATGGTGCTTTCGTAGTGGGCTAAAGTTGTTGCACCACACTTTTTGTTTAATCCTGCGCACAGTTCTTAGGGGGCTGACTATTGTGAGTGCTACACGCTTATTCCTTCCCTTTTTCTTCAAGATCTTTTACTAAATTAATGTGGCCTCTATGCAGGATTAAAGTTATTACATCGTTTCTTTCTGTTACCTAGACTTCTGAAGATTTCTCCGTCTCTTATGTGCAAGTTTGGTTATAGACTCTATCCTTTTCTTTTTGCGTGGCATAAAAGTAGAGTTCCTTCTGTAATACCACATTTGTGAGGTATCAAACATGGCACTGCCTCTGTCTTGCGCGGATGCGCGCACTCGCGTAATAACACCCCGCTGTATCAATAGAATTTTTGGTAAGGAGAGTGATAATTGGGAGTTTCGTGAGTTATAGTGACATCGTGTACGTGACTTTCACTGAGGCCCGATGGGGTTATAATTACAAATTTGCAGTTACTCTTCATCTCATCAATATTTTTATTCCCGGTGTATCCCATGGAAGACTTTAATCCCCCCACTAATTGATATATCACTTCAGAAGCTGCGCCCTTAAAAGGAACTCTGCCCTCAACGCCTTCTGGGATAAACTTGCTGCTACCCTCCTGGCTATATCTGTCACTTGCTCCTTCTTGCATTGCCTTTATGGATCCCATGCCCCTGTAGCACTTATATGCACGGCCATTGTATATCACAGTGTCTCCCGGACTTTCGTCCGTGCCTGCAAAAATCGACCCTATCATAACCACATCAGCACCCGCGGCTATCGATTTTGCTATGTCCCCGGAATGCTTGATCCCACCATCAGCTATTACGCGCACACCCGTGCCCGCACACACAGCAGCGACATCCTGTATAGCAGAAAATTGTGGTATGCCAACACCAGTAACAATCCGTGTAGTGCATATGGAACCAGGTCCCATGCCTACTTTCACTGCATCAACCCCCGCTTCAATTAAAGCTCTGGCTCCGTCCGCAGTAGCTACATTTCCACCCACTACCTGAGCGTAGGGGTATAAGGATTTTATTTCACGTATTGTCTCAAGAACTCTACTAGAGTGCCCATGTGCGGTATCAACTACGATGATGTCTGCATCTGCATGTAACAGCGCCTCAGCGCGCTCTATGCCTTCTTTCGTACCCGCACCTACCGCAGCAGCAACCCTCAAACGTGCTTTCGAATCTTTGCATGAATTAGGAAACTTATTGAATTTTTCTATGTCTTTCACCGTAATTAATCCAATGCAGCGCCCTTGGTCATCCGTCACTATAAGTCGCTCTATCTTGTGCTTGTGCAGAAGTCGCATCGCCTCCAACTGGCTTATACCCTCTTTTACAGTCACAAGATCAGTTTTTGTCATTACATCACGGACCAGGCAGTCCCTGTTTTCCACAAATCTCACGTCCCTGTTTGTGATGATACCTACCAAAATGTCGTTGTCAGCGACCACAGGAATTCCGGAACAGCTGTGCCTGCACATGATTTCCAGCGCGGTCTTTAAATGTGTATCAGGCGTGACTGTAACAGGACCACACACTATCCAGCTCTCGTATTTCTTAACCTTTTGTACTTCCGATACTTGGTTTTCTATAGACAAATTCTTGTGAATACATCCTATGCCTCCGTGCTGCGCTATCGATATAGCAAGCCTGGCTTCCGTGACTGTATCCATGGCAGCAGACATCACTGGTACCTGCATTTTAATATCGCGAGTCACGTAAGTGCTAACATCCGTTTCTGCAGGCAAAATATCAGAGAATGAAGGTACAATCAAAACATCGTCGAACGAGTAGGCAGCCCTCATGAAATTTCCATAAACTCTACTGTGAGAAGTATAGAATTTTTGACAACGATGCGCAACAGTGTAAGAACACTATGTGATGAACTGTTCGGCTATCATTCTCTCTTCTAAACCATGTCCAGGATCGAACATGAGAGTGACTTCCGCGAAACAATCCTGTTTTATTTGTATATTCTGTATACTTTTGAATTCTGTATAATCTGCAACTACGCTAACTCTTCTGTCGCTTGGCATAAGGACTTCAATTTCTATGACAGCACTGTTAGGCAATAGTGCACCACGCCACCTTCTAGGCCTAAAGGAGTTTATGGATGTTAGGGATAAAACATTCGAATTAAATGGAAGTATAGGTCCCCCCGCAGAAAAGTTATATGCGGTGCTACCCGCGGGACTGGCCACTATCACTCCATCTGCAACTAGTTCTTCCATCACAACTTTATTGTCGACGGTTATTTTCAATTTTGCCGCTTGATGCGTCCCCCTGAATAGTGAGACTTCATTGACGGCAAGGGCACTGAACGAGTTACCGTCGATATCCTGTGCTGTCATGCGTAACAGCTTCAATTTGGTGGCTACGGCCTGCTCTATCTTGTTGGGAAGATCATCTTCGCTATGTGTATTAAGTAAAAAACCCACTGTGCCGTGCTTTACACCATACACAGGTATGCTCTTTTTAGCATATACCACGTGATTGTGAAGACTATGCAACATTAGCCCGTCACCGCCCACTACGACTAGCAGATCAATCTCAGCGCACGCGTCGTCCTTGAGACTTACCACATCACAAAAGTCACGCAGGCAAGCAATCTTTGACTCCCCACAGCTGTCAGACGATATGTAACCTATTCTGCGATACTTGCGATTACCCTTGGGAGCAACACACTGCACAAATCTATCTCACAGATCTCCAAACTTGCTAAGAAACTTAGCCGCGCGGCTATTCCGTGTAACCCCAGACCTAAGCCCAGGATTCCAAGCTGGGTGATTGAACCTGTCGCTTTCCAGGTGCACCCGTACCATTTCATTCTTTTTGCCACAGGTAGAGAGCATCTCCCTCTCCTCACCGTTCGTGAAAACAACAGTTATAGGATAAACCTCAGGATGTATACCTTTCTTCATAATCTCCCAACCATACGCCACAAACCCGCTGGATTCTAACAGTGTAAACCGTTCATGTCAATGCGACATCCACAGTGACATAATTATCACTGTAGATATGTGCTAATCAAAAACGCAATCTTTTCAATGCGTAATATTGCCTATGGTATTGGCATAAGTTTCCTGTATGCGTGTGTAGTTCCAGGTGCATAATTATAAATAGTTTTGACTACTTGAATTGCGTTAGGTAATAATTGCGCGTTAACGCACCTATGAAACAGGGTATTGTGACTGTTGTATTTATGTTTCCCGGACAGGGTTCTCAGTTTGTGGGGATGGGAAAGGACTTGTATGATAATTTTCCCGCAGCTCGTGATGTCTTCCGCGAGATTGATGACATCTTGGGTAGGTCGTTATCAGAAATTATTTTCCATGGTCCGGAAGAAAAGTTGACCGCAACGGACAACGCGCAGCTTTCACTGATGGCTGTTTCTGTAGCTACTGTGCGTGCTATAGAATCCATACATGGGATTAAAATCCAAGATGTAGCTGGGTACTCTGCGGGACACTCTGTGGGCGAGTACTCTGCATTACATGTGTCTGGAGTTTTGGACTTAAGTACGGTGACAAAGCTTTTGGAAGTTCGTAGTAAGGCTATGCACGAAGCATCGTGTCTTAGTTGTGGTGGGATGATAGCCTTGATAGGAGGCACTCTTGATGTGGTTTCTGAGATCGTGCGCAAGGCTTCTGAGCATGGGGTTTGTGAGATAGCTAATGATAACTGTGAAGGTCAGGTGGTGGTTAGTGGGGTGGAAGAAGCCCTATCAGTTGTACCGGAACTTGCCGCTAGCGCAGGTATAAAGAGAGCTATTAGATTGAAGGTTAGTGGCCCGTTTCACACGTCTTTAATGCGATGTGCGCATGACAGGGTAAGAGATTTTATGAATTCTGTTGACATAGGAGAGCCCAAGATTAAGGTTGTGTATAATGTTTCTGCACGTGAACATAATACGGGTTGTGAAAGCATTGTAGATCTTGTTGCGCAGCAGGTTGTTCAGAGAGTGCGGTGGAGAGAGAGCATGTTGTATCTGTTAAATGCAGGATGTTCAGAGTTCATAGAAGTGGGGCCTGGTGCGGTGTTAACAGGGCTGTTGCGTAGGATAGGTGATGGTTCTGCGCGTGGTATAAATGTCAATACTTTGGAGTCTATACACGCGCTTAGTAAGTCTGTAGCCTGTAGTGTAGGGGGGAGTCGCTCTTGAAGGGGATGCTTATCACTTTTGAGGGGATGGATGGGTGTGGGAAAACCACACAAGCCATGCTATTTGCTAGGTACCTGTCCGAGATATATGGAGAGAACAACGTTGTTCTGACGAGAGAACCAGGTGGCACGTCGTTCAATGAACTTTTGCGCGAAATGGTGCTATGCTCCACTGATTACAAAGCTGACAGTACTACAGAACTTCTTCTCTTTTTAGCTACGCGTAGGGAAAGTTTCTCTAAGATCATCAATAATGCCCTGCGTCAGAATAAGATTGTGGTAAGCGACAGGTGCATAGACTCTACAGTTGCGTATCAGGGTTATGGTCATGGTATTAGCTTGGAGCTGATAGAGCAGCTAAACGAGATTGTAACGGAAGGAAGGTCTCCTGATATTACGTTTGTTATAGATGTTCCAGTAGAGGAGTCGCTATCACGTGCTTCTCGTAATGGGTACGAGAGTAGCGATGTTGATTTCTACAACAGAGTCCGAGATGGGTTTAGGTATGTTGTAGAGAAAAACCCCCACAGGTGCAGACTCATCCAGTGTCTGGAAAGCGAAGAAGTGAACGACATATACGATGTTCACAAAAAGGTGGTTGAATTATTCAACGAACACAGAGAAGCGATGAGAGAAAATACAGAGTAAATGCTTTTTCGTGGAGTTATGTTCTGTACTAAATAACTGCTCTCAGTTATCATGAGGCCCGCAAATAGATTATGAGAGATTCACAACATGAGTAACAGTAGTGTGGGTTTTGCAAGCAGGGGTTTCTTTGCGTGGTTTCTTATCGCCATGTTCTATGCTCTACAATACATATTTCGCGTTATGCCCAACACATTTTCTGAGATTCTAATGGAAAGATATGAAGTTGGTGCTTTTGCATTAGGGCAGTTTTCTGCGCTGTATTATGTTGGTTATACTGCGGTACACATACCATTGGGAGTCCTCATAGACAGATACGGCCCTAAGAAGGTGGTGCCGATTTGCATTTTTCTTGCAGTGCTGGGAGTCGCTCCGTTGCTTGCTAAATCGTGGGAGTTGGTTCAGGTTGGAAGAGTTATAACAGGAATGGGGTCAGCAGCTGCTGCTCTGTCCATTTTCAAAGTGTCAAATATGTATTACGGCAAGAGATTTGCCATCATGACGTCTGTTGCCATGGTAATAGGATTTTTTGGCGCTATGTACGGGGGGATGCCTTTATTGACTCTGTCAGTGTCTATGGGATGGACGAAAATGATTGCGGCTATGGTAGTGCTGGGTGCCATTTTCTCCGTTTTCAGTTCAATGCTACTGTTTGATACGAGGGATGGTACATCTGCGAAGAAATATGGGGTTTACGAACAAGTAAAGTCCGTGGTCTGTAATGGGCGCTTGATAGTAATAAGTCTATTGGGAGGCTGCATGATAGGCTCTCTTGAGGGATTCGCTGACGGATGGGTAACTGCGGTATTGTCGGAGGTCTGTGGCATAGGAGAAGAAGCTGCTGCTACGCTTCCATCAACGGTATTTGTGGGTGTATGTTTAGGGTCTTTGGTATTGAGTTACATGCTTACTAAGGCGTACAACGGGTACAGCATAATAATCAACTGCGGAATGGCAAATATACTCGCGTTCGTATCAATATTGAGTGGTGGGTGCGGGACTGTGACCAAGGTATTTGTCCTACTCCTAATTATTGGCTTTTGTGCGGCTTACCAATTGGTTGCTGTGTGCAAGGCCATAGAGTACGTAGGAGAATCTGCAGTCGCTCTGGCAACGGCGGTATCAAATATGGTTATTATGGTTTTTGGGTACTTCTTTCATACTTTTATCGCGTTTGTTGTGAATACGTATTGGACAGGTGAGATAATCGGCGGACATGCACTGTATGGAAAGGAGGTACTTATCAAAGCTGTGGCGGTTGTACCTGTGTTATGTCTAATAGGTACAGTGGGATTTGGCATTCTAAAGTGGAGAGAGGAAAAACATTGATGCTACGCGGATGCAGTTTTGTAAAGGAAAGATACTCATCTGGATAGTCTGCATTCTTTAGTAGTTCTTCTACAAGTTAGATACTTGTCAAAGCTGTGACGGTTGCACATGTGTCATGCTCGCAGTGGCAAACCTACGTTTTGCTCGAACTTTGACCTGGGTGCTCGGCTGCGATGATGGTGTTTGTGTAATGCCCACACATAGGGTTTGAAATTCTGAAGTGTAAAAGGGAAAAGAAGCCGCAACGCTACGCTTGGAGCTTCGTAGAAGCGAGGTACCATTTTCTATCTGGCGAATCTGCATTCTTCAGAGTAGTTCTTCTACAAGTTAGATACTTGTCAAAGCTGTGACGGTTGCACATGTGTCATGCTTGCAGTGTACAGATCTACGTTTTGCTAGAACTTTTACCTTAGTGCTCGGCCGTGATGGGAGAATCTAATTCTTCTCGGAGTCTGCTGCAATTTAGATGCTCGGTTGTGAGGGGCCGGCATCTGCATTCTTTTCTAAGGTTCACAACTTAGGTGCCTGACTGTGGCGTGAGAATCTACGTTTTGAATGCAACTTGGGGCACTTGACTGTGGCTGTACCTGTGTAATGCCCACACATAGGGTTTGAAATTCTGAAGTGTAAAAGGTAGAAGCCGCAACGCTACGCTTGGAGCTTCGTAGAAGCGAGGCACCATTTTCTATCTGGCGAATCTGCATTCTTCAGAGTAGTTCTTCTACAAGTTAGATACTTGTCAAAGCTGTGACGGTTGCACATGTGTCATGCTTGCAGTGTACAGATCTACGTTTTGCTAGAACTTTTACCTTAGTGCTCGGCCGTGATGGGAGAATCTAATTCTTCTCGGAGTCTGCTGCAATTTAGATGCTCGATTGTGAGGGGCGGAATCTGTATTCCTCTAGAAAGTTCACTATCACAACCTAGGTGCCTGACTGTGGCTGGAGAATCTACGTTTTGAACGCAACTTGGGGCACTTTACTGTGACGATTGTACCTGTGTTATGCCTAATAGGTACAGTGGGATTTGGCATTCTAAAGTGGAGAGGAAAAGCCGCAATGCCACGCGGATGCAGTTTGTAGAGGAAAGATACTCATCTGGATAGTCTTTTGCATTCTTTAGTAGTTCTTCTACAAGTCAGATACTTACCAAAGCTGTGGCGGTTGTACCTGTGTTATACCCACAGTGGGATTTGAAATTCTGAAGTGTAAAAGGGAAAAGAAGCAGCAACGCTACGCTTGGAGCTTCGTAGAAGCGAGGTACCATTTTCTATCTGGCGAATCTGCATTCTTCTCAAAAGTCCAGTAATCCTCTACAATGTTGATCTCAGAAATGCTGCCAGAGACAATTTCCCTCTTGTCATTGCGAATTATGTTTATTTGTTGAGTTACAAACCTAACTGTGATGGATGCTACGCCGCCTACCATGCGAGCAGCATACACTTTCTGTGATACTATGCTAACTACGACATCCTCGTGGACATGTCCCGCCTCTTTGCGACGCTCAATTTCCTGCTTGAATACAGCACAAAGATCATCGCGCAATAGGGAGGACAACAATTCTACGTCACCCCTGTTTAATGCACCCATTATGACTTCAAAAGCCGCAGCTGCTCCTGTGATGAAATGCTCTACAGAAAATTCTTTATTTAGAGCCTTTAGCTCCTCCAGCGCAGGTAACACCTCGCATAGCCTATCCTGCTCACTGACGGACTCAAAAGACAAGTCAGCAGGTTTTTCATCTGTGCTACATTGGGAACCGTCGATGCAAGAGGCACTTGGCTTCAAGTACCCATCCGACAAACTTATACTACCGGGAGCCTTTCCGAAGGAACTGTATAGACGACAAAAGATAAACGCCGCAACGAATGCGTATATTACCAATTCAACCATACCAATCCACAATTTTTCACAAAGGCTATATACAAGATTACCTAACCATATTATAGTCTGCCCAGTGTTAATCAACAATTAATTGCGATATTTTTCGCCCAGAGGGTTAATGAAATGCGGCCAAAATTGAAAGTAAGGGGGCAGTATATCAAGGATTTGTCGTTTGAGAATCCTAACGCTCCCAAGGTTTTTCTTATGATTAGTAAGAAGCCACCTGAAATAAACATATCAGTTAACGTTGCTTCTGCTTCGTTGCCAGTAAAACAGGGTGATGGAGAGGAAGATGGATACGTGTATGAGGTTACTCTTAGTATAAACATTGAGTCTGTGGTTGAGAAGATTTCAGCGTTTATATGTGAAGTAAAATACTGTGGTGTCTTTTCGATAGAAGATGATACAAAACAGGAAGAAGAAGACATCAAGGAGGCTTTGCTCATAGATGCACCTAGTATCCTGTTTCCGTTTGTGAGAGAAGTAATATCTAGAATGACTTCCACTGCGGGATTTCCTCCCCTTATGTTGGATGTCATAAACTTCGAGGAAATGTATGAGAAACAGAAGAAGAGTTAGAAGTCTATAGCAAAAATTACTACTGATTGTGCAGTTTCGCTCCTGACAGTGTGTTAAAGGTTGAGTTGAGGAGAGTGGGTATGAGGTCTACTAGGATTTTGTGGTTCGTAGTGTGTGCACTTGGTTTGTGTGCAGTGTCTCTTCATTCTGCATACGCAAAAAGTGACGATAGTCAGGCCATTTCTAACGAAAGCAAAGATTCACCCAGTACTATGGAACTCTTGGGTGTTCTTCCTGACGACAGGTTTTTAGGAAGTTTGGAAGCTCCGGTTGTGATTATTGAGTATGCCTCTTTCACTTGTTCGCACTGTGCAGATTTCAGTACTAAAGTGTTTCCCAGAATCAAAAGTGAGTACGTAGATACGGGTAAAGTCTTGTACATATTTAGGGATTTTCCCCTTGATAGACTGTCACTCACTGCTGCCATGTTAGGTACATGCTATAAGGGGAGTGACAAGTTTTTCTCATACATGAAAGCAGTCTTTAGTTCGTTTGATACGTTTATAGCTACACGCAAGGATTTAGGGCTTCTATCAAACGTGGCCAAGATAAGCAACATATCCGACAAAGAATTTAAACGATGCACAACAGATGAGTCTATAATGGACTACGTTATCCAAAAGAAATTCTTGGCTGTTAGCAGGTTGGACGTGAACTCTACTCCCGCCTTTTTCATCAATGGTAACAGGTATGATGCTGCACACGATTTTCGTTCAATATCGGAAGAGATAGAAAGATATATAGCTGAGAGGTCTGGTACTTAGAACATAAAAGTAGTGTGATCACCGTGTTAGATTCTGTTGAGTTTTAGACAGGGTCGCCGCCTACGCTACGAAAGCATAGACGATATTTTCTCCCTATAACCATTCTCCAAAGGTCCAAGCTTACCTATTGCAGCGAGAGTCATGTTGGAGCGACTACTTAAAAGAAACTCCGCCGCAGATTTGACATCTGCCAGACTAACAGCGTTTATTTTTTGGATGATTTCTTCTTTGGAGATATACCTTCCATGATGAGTATAGTGGTATCCCGTTGCCTCAGATTTTGCCACTGTGCTTTCCCTAGACATAAGAACTTCTGATACAAGTTTGCTCTTCGTCCTGGTAAGCTCAGCTTCTGTCACGTCGTGAGGCAATTTTTTGAGTTCAGTCGTCACGGTTTTTATCAAGGTTGGAAGCTTCCCACTATCTGTTGCTGCATGTATAGAAAAAATCCCGCCATCAGAATAACTGATGTTGAATGAGGATATGCTGTATACAAGGCCCAGCTTTTCTCGCACCTCTTGAAATAGCCTAGAAGACAGACCATTTCCAAGTATGGAATCCAAGACCTGCATATGGTAGTACCTGTGGTCATTATAGTCTACACCTGGAAACCCGAGCATGATGTTAACCTGCTCAAGATCCCGTTCCTCAAGGTACTCACCTCCAGTATACGTTGAGGTCGTTACCGCAGCGCCCTCTCTATCTTGTACCTGTTCGAATGCTTGAGACATGCGTAGTACCTCATCGTGTGAAAGATCTCCAGCAAGGGACAGAATCATGTTGCCGCTAAAGTAATGTTTGCGCATATGCTCCACGAGATCACTTTTCGAGAAGTTTCGTACAGAATCTTCTGATCCCAAAATGGATCTGCCAAAAATTTGCCCGTTTCCATACGCAGCTTCCAGGTACTTATCAAATATGAGGCTACTGGGGGAATCATTGGTCTGGTATATTTCCTGTAGCACTACATCCTTCTCTCTTCCTATTTCTTCGTCAGGAAAGGTAGAGTTGATGATAATATCTGCAAGCACTTCTAGCGCCACTTGTGCATCATTTTTCATGACCTTTACATGGTACACAGTATGTTCTTTGTCTGTGTAGGCATTAAAATTTCCTCCTATCACATCGAAAGTTTTAGCTATGTCCAAGGCTGACCGCGTACTGGTACCCTTGAAAGCCATATGCTCTAAAAAATGAGCAAGCCCAATTTTGTCATCAGTTTCATGTCTGCTACCAGCTGCTACCCATATGTTTATGCCCACTGAGTTAACATCAGGAACTCTTTCAGATATTACAGAAAAGTTGTTTTTCAACTTTGTAACTATTGGTGTACTTGTCATGAGAAGATTATAAAAGGTCAAGAACCCTCAGGGTATAGCATTTTGCACTTCTTGTGAAAACATAAATTGTCGTCACTTCTCTGACTCGCGGGGGAACATTAGCAGTTGTGAAACGTGTGTAATTGGACTTATTTGTCTGTTTCATTAACCCACTGTAGTGACAATATATACGACTCTGTATTGCGCATAATTGTGAGTGCCGAAGAGTCACATAGTGCCGAATAGTCTGTACTTTAAGGTGCGTGCTTAGCATTCATCAAAACCTGCCTGAAATTTCATTTCAATTGACTGCAAATTCAGTAGAAGGTACACTTTAGCCCGTCTGGTGGTGCATATTTTTTATGAAATATGCAGCCTTTAGATCAAAAAAGGGGAGGGGATTTTTCTTGCTAAAAGGAATTCGAAAAGTTTGTATTTCAGGTCGTGAAGTCTGGCCTATAGTGGAAGGAGGAAAAGGCATAGGGGTAAGTAACGGCAGTACTTCAGGGGCGTTTGCAGCCGCTGATGCGGTGGGAACTTTTTCCGGCGCGAATCCCGATCTTATAGATAGCAATGGTGAACACATTCCCTTGGAGTACAAGGGGAAAACTAGATTTGAACGCAACAGAGAGCTCGTATCCTACAGTATAAAAGGTGGTATAAGCCAGGCAGAGAGGGCGTATGACGTATCTCAAGGTCGGGGCAGGATACACATGAATGTTCTGTGGGAGCAGGGCAGTGTACACGAGATATTGCACGGGATACTTAGCGGTTCTCGTGGATTAATACATGGCGTCACATGTGGGGCAGGGATGCCGTATAAGCTTGCAGAAATTGCTGCGCAGTATGGCGTTTACTATTACCCCATAGTTTCTTCGATGCGGGCATTTAAAATTTTATGGAATAGATCATACAAAAAGTTTCCTCTGGATCTGTTGGGTGGTGTTGTATACGAAGACCCATGGATGGCTGGGGGCCACAATGGACTAAGCAACAGTGAATCTCCTGATATGCCAGAATCTCCATTTGAAAGGGTAGCTGAGATCAGAACGTTTATGAACGAAGTGGGCATGAACGACGTGGTTCTAATCATGGCTGGAGGCGTGTGGCACCTAAAAGATTGGGAGTCTTGGCTAGAAGATGAGCGTATAGGCAACATAGCGTTTCAGTTTGGAACAAGACCTCTTGTTACTGTGGAGAGTCCGATCTCAGATTCCTGGAAAAAAAGGCTCCTGTCGCTAAATGCGGGCGATGTTTATCTTAACAAGTTCAGTCCTACAGGGTTTTATTCTTCTGCAGTGGAGAACGAGTTCATAAGTGAGCTGCAGGGGAGAAATGAGAGGCAAGTGCCTTTCAGCGATGAGTGCGAAGGAGATTTTGACACTGAAATTGTGTACGGAGTAAGAAATCGCAAATTGTACATCAAATCTTCGGACAAAGAGCGAGTTGATGCGTGGATGTCTGCGGGGTTCAATTCTTTGCTCAAGACACCTGGAGATACAGTAATTTTTGTGACTGAGCAGAAGGCTAGAGAAATTCATGCAGATCAAGTTGGGTGCAAGGGATGTCTGAGCCATTGCAAGTTTAGTAACTGGAAAGACCATGGGGAATATAACACCGGCGTGAAGCCGGATCCAAGGAGTTTCTGCATTCATAAAACTCTTCACAGCATTGCCCATGATGGAGATTGTGAGAGGGAGCTCATGTTTTCCGGGCACAATGCGTACAAATTCGGGAAAGACGAGTTCTACTGTAACGGGTACATACCCACGGTGAAAGAGTTAGTTAACAGGATTCTCAGCGGGTATTAGCCCATCGTAGACATTTGTCGCGCAATCTGCAAGAGGAAGCTGCCCACATGATGGTAGAGCAGGCCTTATTCTGTGGCATTGCGTTGCTGCAGAAGTGTTTCCAAGTACCTTGCAACTGGATCTGTTTTTATGTTTATCTTATCGCCAATTTCTTCATACTGTAACGTATACATACCTACTAAAAGAGTTAGTTAACAGGATTCTCAGCGGGTATTAGCCCATCGTAGACATTTGTCGCGCAATCTGCAAGAGGAAGCTGCCCACATGATGGTAGAGCAGGCCTTATTCTGTGGCATTGCGTTGCTGCAGAAGTGTTTCTAAGTACCTTGCAACTAGATCTGTTTCTATGTTCATCTTATCTCCGATTTCCCTATACTGAAGAGATGTGTTTTGCCAAGTATATGGAACGATATTCACTTTGAGTGAGGTGTTTTCTGTAGAATTCACAGTTAGAGAAACTCCATCAAGAGATATAGAGCCCTTTCTAGAGATGTACTTTGCCATAGATGGAGGGTAACTTATTTCCAATATGTACGAACCAGCGACTCGAGCAATGGATGATACGGTTCCAATCCCGTCTACATGCCCCTGAACCATGTGTCCATGCAATGGATCCCCCACTTTCAGGGAAGATTCCAGATTTATTTTCATACCTGGTTTCCAAAATTGCAAATTTGTTGAGTGCAAAGTGACATTAGAGATATTCA
>NZ_JAWLNY010000025.1:0-13962 GCF_036903315.1 Anaplasma bovis
TGATCCTTTTGATTATTTGCAGGGCTGGGTTGTGATGTCAGGCTACATGTTTCTGCACGTGCTGTGTGTTGAGTATCCATACCCCCCCTAGCTGCACACCTTCTTTTACCTTGCTGACTTCGCGAAGGCATGGTGTTGTGTGACTTAAGTTTGACTAGGCTGTAGCTCTTGATCCTTTTGATTATTTGCAGGGCTGGGTTGTGATGTCAGGCTACATGTTTCTGTAACATGCTGTGTGTTGAGTATCCATCCTCCTCCTAGGAGTCTTTCGTTATCATATATAACGCATGCCTGTCCGGGCGACACCACGCAGCCTTCCTCAAGCACCACATTGTAGCGATTTTCGTCGTTACATATACGTGAAATCAAGGCTGGTATGGGTTTAGACGAGGATCTCAGTCTAACACTTACCGGCAAACCCCCGTATGTTATTTCACTGTCAGATAACCAATTCAAGTCCCTTATGTATAGCTTAGTTTTCAGCAGCGACGACGCAGGACCGACGACAACTTTATCTCCTACGGGGTCAATGGATATCACATAGAGGGGATACGGGAAGGCTATCTTGATTCCCTTGCGCTGACCAACCGTGAAGTTAGCTATACCATCATGCTCACCCAAAACGGTGCCATCTACATGTACAATTTTACCCTTTTTCTGGGAGAATGATGAGTCCAGCATTTTTAAAGTTTCTCTGTAGTTCTTTTTTACAAAACATATGTCCTGACTATCAGGCTTGCTTGCTACCTCGAGGTTAAAGTGGCTGGCGAGGTTCCTAACTTCGCTTTTCGTAAATTCTCCAAGGGGAAAGCGTACAAATTTTAGTTGTTCTGCAGTTATAGAGAATAAAAAATAGCTTTGATCCTTCTGTGGGTCTTTGCCAGACCAAAGCTGCTGCTCGCCTTGAACCTCCAATCTCCTTACGTAGTGTCCGGTTGCCACAACATCGCCTCCAACAGCCCTTGCGGTTCGTAGCATATCCCTAAACTTCACCATTTGATTACACCTAACGCAGGGGATGGGTGTTTCTCCAAGCTTATAAGAGTCTAAGAAGTTATCTATAACCTCCTTTTTAAAAACTTCCTCATAATTCAATACGTAATGAGGAAATCCGAACGATAGTGCCACGTTTTTTGCATCTCTAATATCTGTATTGCCACAACATGACTTACCCTCTGATGTAGATGAAGCGTACAATTGCATCGTCACACCAACGACCTTATACCCCAGCTTGTGCAAAAGTACCGCGACCACTGAGCTGTCAACTCCTCCGGACATCGCGACCACCACCGTGGTGTCGCCTGGTGTCTTGCCTTCTACCAGTGGATCTAGGAAAAACTTTTCTAAGCATTGCATGAGTGTATAACTGCGGGTGAGAAAAAGAGTACACCACGCATTCTATTATGTAGACAAACAAGCTTCAAGATGAAAGTGCCCGTAGCTCGCTAATCTGCCGGATGTAATTTTATAACCAACATCTGCGTAACTTTCTTTAAAATGCATCAGTATCTTTACTGCTACATTGCTGAGATGATAAGTGGTCCAAGTTGCATAGTACAGGGTGTATATCGTAGTACTCCAGAATTCCTTTTTCTACCATCGAATTCAACTGCTGCACCATCTGTACGTTTCCCACGCTTCTTATATTGTCACACATTATTAGTTGCCTAACGTTGTCACTCATTTCTAGGAAGTCATACAAGTAAAAACTCGGTTCAGAGGCCTTAGTTAGCAGTACTTGAAAAAGCATTCCCAACATGCTCTCGCATAGAAACCTTTTCCCGACTTCTACATCAGAGAATAAAGATAGAATTCTTAGTATTGTGCATGCGTGTGATATAGAATCCACGGACGCCATAACAAGTGTGCCAAACATTACACACTCACGCGCCACTTTCATAATCTCAGGATCCACGTCCTTGAATACTACAATATCTGGTGCCTGAAAACGTATCAGATCTATATTAGCTTGTTCTATGCTATAGTAGCTTATTAAAGAGCCTTCATGCGAGGTTGCATCTGAAAACTCCACACCAAATACCAATACATGAAATTTATGCGATTCCCCAATGAGCTTGAGCAGGGCGGACAGTGTAGCATCTTTATTGTGGTGAAATGCGCCACCTAGAAAAAGCATTCCAGGTTTGGGAGAACTTATTACCTGCAACAACTTTTGTGGTAAGTTTTCCTCTGAGGGGAAATCCTGTTTCTTTATGTGGACTACGATCTTGATTCCACTCAACTCTTTTATTACGCGAATTCTAAGAGTATGAAGGGGATCAAACTCCATACAAACTTCTGCACTGCCGGTACTATCAAAGGCCTTGCGATCGCTTGCTGAAGATAACACGGCCGATAGCAGCGCTTCAATATCACTTGCGCTATTTTTGCGAGTCTGAAGGAACTCAAGACGTCCTAGCACTCGTATAGCAGTTGGTTTATCCGCCACGAAGTACACATGTGACGCGTTGTGCATTAACGAAGCACTTATAAGCTGTCTAAAATATTCCACTTTTCTATTATAAATATACACAACGTACCGTGGCATTGTAGTTTATTTGCCTTAAATAATGGTGAAGTCACATAATTGCTAATTAAGTCCGTGTATATGCGCTTCACAGGTGTGCAACAGGGACGCTTATGTATGCACATCTGATGCGGGAAAGGATGCAAGATTGTGTAGCAGTGCAGGAGCTCCATAGCACGCACGGGAGAGCTAGACTGACTCCGGGGTTCACATTTGTAACATTGCTGCCAGCAGGCTTAGTTACAGGCAAGACATCGTCTAGTGTGCGTCGCGCTGGTCCATAGAGAAATAAATGAGTTGAATAATTACTCCTGTGATATTTTTGCTAAGAGATATCAATCTCATAGGCATTGTTAAACGCTTTACAGTGCGCGCGAGCGCTGTACTGATCCATATAAATGACTAGAATAACTACGTCTGTAGCATCTCTTCCAGTTACAATATTGGGCATCACGAACGGGGGTACCGCACTTCCCCATAGAGCAATAAATGTGTTGAGTAATTAAATCTATAGTACTGCTCCAGGAGGCGCAATAACGAGGCATTGTCCCACGCTTAACAACTTTCGTTAGTGCCATACCACCCCTACAAATAGGTTCACATTTGTGGCGTTACTGCTAGGGGGCACTCTGTTACGGGCAAGACATTCACTGTCTAGCGCGTGCTAGACTGACCCATGTAGAAATAAATGGGTTGAATAATTACATCCGTAGTATCGCTTCTAGGAGGCATCGAATAATCTGCATGCACTAGTGATGCAGTGCTAAAAGCTGTTGTGACTTCATGACAACTTGCGTCGTGAGCGTCAGAAGCGCTTTTAGCTACATCGTGTGAAGTACTTCTGTCCATAGGATCAATTTGTTGCTTGTGCAACATGTCTGTTTTGATATCTCTGGACGAGTTTCTATCCGCTGGTACGCGATAAGAGAAGTAAAAGCAACTAATTATCGCGGCGACTACAGCACTTACAATGATGCATACGGCACTCCAAAGCTTGCGTAAGTGGATTCTAATTTTAGCTGCCACATCACCTTTGTCAGCTGCTACAAGTTCAACTATATTTTTCCAATTCTTGTCATAATCCCTAAAGTATGTGTGTGGGACGTATAATGAGTACCCGCCCTGTGGTGGGAATGTTACCTCTGTAGCAGTTGTATTTGGCATAAACTCTGTCAAAGGTTTTCCTACTCCATAAAGCTTGAAAACGCAGTCGCGAGCGCTATATACATGATCACAGTTTTTGTTTCCGTAAAAGTCCAAGCCTCCTTCATCGTCCTCAGATATCATATTTTTAGCAGCATCTCTTTCCAGCACAAAAGAAAAGCTCATTGCCAAGTTAGAACGAGAAGCATTATCGCTGTAACTCGCTATTACGCTATGTGTGCCGCTTATACTGTTGGCGTTGTCCCCATCCATGCTGTACGATACCCTATGGTGTAGTATCTCAATGTTTTTTACACTCTGCTGGATTCCGCCAGTAACCAAGCAAGCCATAGACTTAAGGGCATTGTGCACTGCAACTTTGGCTGACTTTTTTCCGTACGTACCCGAATTTAAGAAGATCTCAGAACACAGTGTCATCATTTGGAGTTCCTTGGATGCAAATTTGCTGGCCAATTCTTGAGCATCATCACGTGCCTGACGTTCTTTTTGAAATTTTCGTACTGCATTTGTAAGTGCATAAGCTAATGATGGCTTTGGAACATCATTTTCGGTACTCACATCGTAACATTGCTGTTTTGCGCACCCACCAGCAGACTGAGGTTGTCGATTGTATGTGTATTCAGCATACAGGTCGTCATCCTCCTCACTTTGCGCTTCGTTGTTCTCATTATGAGTTGACATCGGTTGTTGCCAGATAGTTTCGTATGGGCATGAATCGTTGCCTGTCTGGTCATAAGTGGCCTGGGTGTCTACTCCTACTTCATTGCTTTTTGCATCATCTAGGGCAATTTCGTATGTGCAGGGATCGAAGCCTATCTGGTCAGAATTTGCCTGAGTGTCCATCTCAATGTTTTTTGCGGCATCTAGATCAGTTTCGTATGCGAAAGAATCGTCGTATACCTGGTCAAAATCTGCCTGAGCGTCTACTGCGTTGCTTTTTGCGGCATCTAGATCAGTACCTATTGAGCATAGTGCACAAACTTCAGCCAAATCCCTAGACACATCGCAGTCTTTCCAACTAGCACTCAAGCCAGTGTTTTGTGATATGGTACCAAGAGTACCGGGAATTCTAAGTTTAAAACTGCCTATGGTGCATTGACCATCTCTCAGAATGGAATGTTCCGCTATAGTATATGACAGTAACACTGCTGCTGCCCTTTGATTCACATTTTTTAGTTCACCAGTCTGCCTATTAAATGCCACACGTATTGTAGAGAGCACGTCAACAGATGCAGTTACTCCTGGGTAATGCGGCATACGTGCAAAGTCTGGGCTGTCAAGAATTGCACTATTCGCAATTTCAATATCGAGATCTTCATGTACTGATAACTTCTGACTTAAGAAGGTGCGCAAATTTCTATATTCATTTGATCTAATGGAACTAACTAGCGAATGTACTACAGCACCTGTTGCGGAATTTTCTGCATATGTGACATCATCATATATCGCAGTGCTTGTTAGATCTATGTTGTGGGCCACTTTAGCCTTCTCCCGCTCCATGTAACTTGGTATAGACAAGTGACAGATGGCCCGTATTTCCTTCCTTGATTCTGCATGTGGGGGAATCGACGATAGTATGCCATTAACTCCGTGTTTGCGTATGAATTTGACGATAAGATGTGCAAGCTCAGATTCAATGTCTTTATAGTGGGGCGTATGGCGCGATTTTTCTATGCGTGATCTATACTCCAACTGCAAAATGGTACTATTCTCGCTACTGCATAAATCTTCTTCTTCCAATTTGCTAAGCACATGTGTATATCCCAGATGTGCAGTGGATTTCAGTATTTCCTGAGAAGAGAACGACAAGGAAAATCTCATTGCACTGAATATGCTTTGCCCAGATCCTAAGGTCTTAGTGAAGGATGTAGTTCCCTTGTTGGTCATACGATGTGCTGAATCAAGGACTTTTAAGTTCATATGGTCTGCCATGACGCCCATGCGTACATTATGAAATTTTAGAGTCAAACTTTTCGTATGACCGCGACATATATCAATAGTGCAGGAGATAGTGAAATGGGCAACTTTATTACTCCACCATGCACCGTATGCGAGAGCATAATTCTGGGCCAAATCTATAGTGCCTGTACCATCTTCATTCAAGTTAGGTGACACGTCTAAGGATATACCTGCTATGTGCACATCATACCATGTGTTGGCAGTGCTATCATCTATGCGGCCCACTTTTTCAATAGTTTTCGCTGTGAGATAGCGGATAAAATCTCTGCTTTCTCCAGAAGAAGTCATATTGGCAATTGCTTCCAGCACAGAAACGTGCAACTTTTCTGAAGTAGAATCCCTAAGCCGCTGTAGGATTCTAATTCTTTCCTTCACTAGTTCGCGTGTACTTTCCGTAGCACTGGCACTATCTATGTTATATAGCAGGGTGCTCGTTCGAGTACTTCCTGTATATACATCTCTGCTAGTATTGGTTTCAAGTAGAGAGTTCAGATAAGATATACCACCTTCTATAAGGCTATGATGGCGTATTACAGGATCGCCTATAACGTTTAGCATACCAGCTTTATCTACTACGACATCGTAGTAATAATCGCGCGCTGCCTTCTCTAGCAAAGCGGCAAAGTTTATTTCTGGGAGCACCGATCTTTGAGCTTGAATATTTTCTTCATCGCTTTTCCGAACCATATCCGCTATACGGTTGTCTAAAACATCTCTAGCGGTTTCAGAGATTTCACACATGGCGAGCTTAAATGCTTCGCAATCAACTTCTATCTCGATACTTGAAGTATTGTCAACGTGACGCATAAATTGATGCAGTGGCTCATAAGCTGGTAACTCGTTAACCTGTTTTCGCAGGTCGTTATCTTTTGTAACCCTTACGTAAAGAGCCAAACCGTGCAGGTGTGCACGGTATCTTCCATACCGATAGCAATAACGTCCAACGGTGTAGGAGGCGCACACATGTACATAGGAATTCCCAACCCCCTGTATCTCGTACAAGAAGTGCTCTTCTATGTTATTATAATTCTTCTTAGCAGATTCGGCATCGTTTGCACCGCGTGCTTGCCGCACGGTTCTAGAGAAGCAGATGCAGTGTTCTGCACTTTTTAGTAGCAGCAATCCCGAAGCATTTTCAAGCCTTTTATTGAGAGTATTTTCATTGCGTACCGACTTCGTGATGAGTAGTGACAAAGCATCACGGTTTATACCCTTTTCTCCCAGAAGCAATAGTCCCCTTCTATGAAGCAAATCAATAGTTTTCGTTGCTTCCTCCTGAACAACGCACAAAGAAAGGTCTTTTAGTGCATTATCGTGTGCATGCACTACTGTACAGTAGTCAATATCACCAGTCGTACTCTCCACAATTGGAGCTATCAATTTATCCTCATATTCTGAAGCAAAGTGCTCTCCAATGATTTTCTTACTACCCACCTCGAACTTATGGGAGAGGTGGAATTTATTAAACCATAGGTCGGGCAGGTCACACACATGGAAACGTACCCAGGACCTTATATCTCTTTCCAGGCGTTCGCATTTATGTGTTTCAATCATAACATCTGCTATGAACTCATTTTGCTGATCTTTCGTAGCTACTGCGGTTTTAGAGTCAGCTTGTTTGTTCATTGTGCCGACACTATACTTAAGACAAACAGCATATAGTAAATTGGGCATGGAGAAGATGAAGCGACTTTCTACTATCTCAATGCTTTGATCTGCTGGATCAGTTGTACACTTGGTGAAAGAGCTCCGTACCGCAATTTCGTCACTAGCTACCGATGCAAGCATCGCAAACAGACGTATAGCAAAGTAAGTTGGAGATACATCCAGTTTTCTGAAGACTCTCTCCCTCAAAAAGTCGAGATTCGCTTCAAGAACACATTCTGCGAAATTTTCGCCGCTATCTTTAGGAAAAACGGGGCCACTAGCGCTTACATAAAACTTCTTGCAAACGTTGCTTACATTAGGTTTACACGTAGGTATATTTGCGGTCTCTGTTTTTTCATCCTTTAATCCTATGAGACGCACAGTTACTTTGGGATTGCAGATACATATGCACTGTTTTTGTCTTTTTGAGTACCTTACATCGTATGCTACGAGAACTTGTACCCTATCTATTATGGTTTTTTTGTAAGAATATTTTTTGTCAACACTCTCGATATGGAACAAGGAAGACTCTTTTATGGTAACTGTGTCTGTTCTATCTTTCCCATCTTTTGTTGTGCCCCAAACTTTTGTATCAGTCTCTCTGTTGGCGCACAATTTGAAACTGAAGTGCTCGTTCGACAGTTCGTTAAAGGGTACGGGAACTATATTAGCTTTCTCGGGCAACTGTTCGAAACATGCCTTCAGTAGGTGCAATATAGGAGAATCATTGCTTTGTGCTGGTTCAGAAGAATATGCTGCAAAAAGAGCTATTACCTCTTTTCTAAGTGTTACATCTTGTGTGTTGCTGAATAAATTACCACTTACGACATTAACAAGCTGCGTAGTACTTAGGGTATGAGAATTTGCATCAACCCGTTTCTTGCAGTTACATAAGAGACGAAACAGATTTTCAATTGTTGAGTAGACGCTATCGCCCCTATGTAAGAACAAGTCGCATATGTTTAGTGCACCAAGGTTTTCGGTAGTAGCGTTAAATTTTCTTTTCAGCACCACAGACATATCTAGATCCCCCGTACACAGTTCGTTTAGAACACGTATCGTGTTAAGCGAACTACAGTATGTGCACAACTATCGCGGGGAGAGTCAGGACAAAATGCTACGCTGTTGTTCATTATTATTTTAGGTCTTGTAAAAGTTGGCTTATATGCAACCGAGACGTCAGCGTGGTCCTACTCTACGTTTTTCAACACCTGTACATGTTCTGGTGGGAGTTCTTTGATAAATCTTGATATTTTCATAGGCTGCCTCCAGTTGTTTATCTCTCGCACAGCTACACATGATATAAAGAGTCTTTCTCTGGCGCGTGTTATACCGACGTATGCTAGACGTCTTTCTTCCTCTAGTGCTTTTCCGGAGTCATCGTTCAAAGACTTTTCATGCGGAAATACGCCTTCTTCCCATCCAGGAAGAAATACGAGGGAAAATTCCAGACCTTTTGCTGCATGTAATGTCATTACGTGTACCTGATTGTCATCATCTTCTGATGATGGATCAGTTTCCGTGACCAGACTTACATGCTCCAAGAATTTTACTGCGTCATCGAAGCTGAATAATGCAGAAAAAAGCTCTTTGATGTTTTCTAGTTTTGATATTCCAGATTCGCCTTCATTTCTTAGCATCTCCAAGTATCCAGATTCATGAGCTATTGTTTTCATGACATCTACCAAGCTGGAAGTGTCTAAGACTTGTTTCCAGTCTTCAAACTTTCCCAGCAGTTCTTTGAGGGCGTTTGTGGTCCTATTAGGCAATAATTCATGCTCCACCATCGCCTTTCCTGCATCCATGAGCGACAAGCAGTTGTGTTTTGCGTATTCACGCATTTTATTTAGCGTAGTAGAGCCCAATTGCCTTTTCGGCTTATTCAATATTCTCTCTAGAGCTATATCATTACCAGGATTGGTAACCACTTTTAGATATGAGATAAGGTCGCGAATTTCCTGTCTCTCATAAAATTTCGTGCCGCCTACTATCTTATACGGCACTCCGTATCTCACAAAATATTCCTCAAATACCCTAGTTTGAAATCCAGCTCTCACGAGAATGGCGATCTCGCTGAACCTGTATTCGTGAGAAGTTGCTATATATTCACTTATGTATTGTGCTTCCAATTTTGCATCGAAAAATTTCATCAATCCGACTTTTGGGCCTTCATGGTTTGTAGTCCATAACTTTTTCTTCAGCCTAGATTTGTTGTTGTTTATCAAGAATGATGCTGTGGCCAATATGTTGGATGTGGATCTGTAGTTGCACTCTAGCTTTATAACTCGTGATTCCGGAAAATCATCCGAAAATTTCAATATGTTTCCTACTTCCGCGCCCCGCCAACTGTATATTGACTGGTCATCATCTCCCACACAACAAATGTTCTTGTATTTGCGCACAAGCAAGCGCAACCAAAGATACTGAGAGGTATTTATGTCCTGATATTCATCAACCATTACGTATTTAAGTTGATCTTGATAATATGAGAGAACCTCCCTGTGTGCGCGAAATATCGTTATGTTATGAAGTAGTAGGTCACCAAAATCCGCACAGTTCATGGATCTCAACTTTTCCTGATACTCTTCATACACTAAAAGTGCTGGCTCGGTATTGTGTCTACGTAGTTCAGTATCAGTGATGTGATGAGGCAATAATCCTCTCTCTTTCCACTGCTGAATAGTATTGAGAATTTTCTTACATTCGTCGGCTGAGTAGTCCGTACGCGAATCCTTTACAAGCGCTTTAACGACTTGCAGCTGGTCATCGGGAGCTATTATCGTAAAATCACTTTTTAGTCCTACAAGTTCAGCATGAGCTCTTAGTATTTTGGCAGCCATTGCATGAAATGTGCCCAACCATATGCCAGTAGTGCATACGAGCTCATTTATCCTTTCCCGCATTTCATTTGCTGCTTTATTTGTGAACGTCACTGCCAGTATTTGACTAGGCAACGCTAAGCCACTCTTTACGATATACGCCATGCGCGAAGTTACAGTTCTAGTTTTCCCTGTACCCGCGCCTGCAAGGATCAGTAGGGGCCCCTCTGTATGCAGTACTGCATCCCTCTGTGCATCATTTAACTTTGCAATAAAGTCTTCCCTAAGAAAAGAACTCTTTTCGTCTTCAAGAGGCATAAGCTACTATAGATTTCATGGCACTAAAAAGCACAACAGTCAAAATTTCTTGCATCCGCAAATTTTACTATGATTTCTGATGGTATTACAGAGTGATGTAAGATCAACAGAAGCGCTATGCTAACCCAAAATGCATGATATTACCTAATAGTACTTTGCGCGGGTACGATACAAAATGATATTTGGCACATCAGTTAATGAATGTGTGGAAGAAGTAAGCTTGGCGCAATATTTACTTCCAGTTGTTTAGGCGGTGCTGCATTGCAACGGGTGGTTTACATTATTGTGCATAGCAGTGTACGCAAAAGTGCTAACATTTTTCAGTTTTGCTTACACTCGTAACTTTAGGCTGCCAATGAACAATGCAACCGTTGATTTATGCGGTGGAGGGCTTCTAATAGGCGATTTCCTAACGTGATAATTTAGAAATTTACCTATATAAACTGTCGCTCTCTATATGCCATGAAATGTAAACACCTCTGCCATAGGACATGATAGGTCGTTGAAAATTTGAAGAAATTGTGAAAAGTAGCAAACAATTGCCTTGACCTTTATATTTCGTGCAACTAAGATTAGGAGTCTCACAAGTGTGATATTCTAAGGTTTCAATGAGCGATGGTGTATTGCCGGTATCCATAGAGAAAGAATTAGAGGATTCTTATCTCTCCTACGCCATGAGCGTAATAGTAAGCCGTGCGATACCTGATGTGCGTGACGGATTAAAGCCTGTGCACAGGAGGATATTGTACTCCATGTACAGAGCGGGATATCACTACGATAAGCATTACAAAAAGGCTGCCCGGGTCGTGGGGGACGTGATGGGTAGATATCACCCGCACTCTGATGCGGCCATATACGATGCTTTGGTTAGGATGGCGCAGGACTTTTCGTTACTGTTACCGTTGATAGACAGTCAAGGAAATTTTGGCTCCATAGATGGGGATCCTCCTGCTTCCATGAGGTATACAGAAGCTAGGCTGGCTCAATCTGCGCATTTCTTATTGAATGATATAGATGAAGATACGGTAGATTTTCGTCCTAACTATGACGAGAATGAAGAAGAGCCTGTAATTTTGCCTGCTGAATTTCCCAATGTGTTAGTGAATGGTGCGGGTGGGGTAGCTGTTGGTATGTCCACCAATATACCTTCTCACAATTTGGGAGAGATAATAGACGCATGTGTGATGTACATAGATAATCCAGATGTTTCTATAGACGAGCTTATGACTGTCATTCCTGGGCCGGATTTCCCAACTGGCGGTGTTATAATGGGTGTGGATGGAATAAGGTCTGCGTTTACTACCGGAAGGGGCACCATTGTTATTCAGGGTAAGACGCACACTGAAGAGCTGTCTTCAGGCAGGGATGCGGTGGTCATAGATGAGATTCCTTACCAAGTTAACAAGGCAAAGCTTGTAGAGCGTATACACGAGCTTGTGAAAGACAAAAAGATGGAGGGGATAGCAGATTTAAGAGATGAGTCAAATAAGTCTGGTATCAGAGTTGTGCTTGAACTCAAGAAGCAGGTGTGCTCTCAGGTTGTACTTAATCAACTTCTCGGGCTAACTCCTCTCAGGACAACCTTTAGTATCAATACTTTAGTTCTGGACGATAACAGACCAAGAGTTATGTCTTTATTAGACATAGTATCTACGTTTGTAAATTTTAGGAGAGAGGTTCTCATACGCAGAACCAGGCATAGGCTACGTAAGGTTAGGGAGAGAGCACATGTGTACATAGGAATGTACGTTGCAGTGCTGAATATAGATGAAGTTGTGTCAATAATAAGGGCTTCCAAGGATGGCGCGGAGGCTGGTGATACTTTGCGTGGGTGTAAGTGGCGTCTCTCAGACGAGGTGCGTGCTATGGTTGAGTTGGTGTCTGACAGCACCAGTGTGATAGAAGGTGATGTGTACATGCTCAGTGCGCCCCAGGTGAAGGCTATTCTTGAAATGAGATTGCAAAGACTTACGGGGCTGGAAAGAGGGAAGTTGGAGGTCGAGCTCGAGTCCATGGTGAAGCTCATTACAGAGTACACAAAGGTTCTGAGTACTGAGTCTATTCAGACAGAAATGGTGAAAGAAGGGTTGTTGAATATAAAGAGCAAGCTTGCTGTACCCAGAAGGACTGCTATAGAGGAATTTCGTGGTGATATAGATGCAGAAAGCCTGATTCCTAGGGAGGAGATGGTTGTTACTGTAACCATGAATGGGTTTGTGAAGAGGGTAAAGCTATCGAACTATAGAGCTCAAAAGCGTGGGGGCAAGGGAAGAGTTGCGCAAGGCATGAGGGAAGAGGATGTAACTACCAAGCTGTTTGTTGTAGATACCCATACTAGCGTGCTTTTCTTTTCCAATGTTGGAAAGGTTTACAAGTTGAAGGTTTATAAGCTGCCTCTCGGTGAGCCCGCTTCTCGTGGTAGGTCGCTTGTAAATATTTTTCCACTAGCTGAGGGTGAAATAATAACTAGTGTTATGCCTCTGCCGGATCTTGTAGATGGCAAAGACGGTATTTCCGCCTTGGATGTGGTGTTTGCTACGTCTTCAGGTAATATAAGACGTAATGCTTTATCTGACTTCCAGTACGTTCCCTCCAATGGGAAAATAGCTATGGTGCTGAACGAAGGCGATTACCTTATATCTACCCAGGTATGCAAGTGCGAAGACCATGTGCTGCTGTCCACCAGGCTGGGAAAGAGTATAAGATTTTCCGTGGGGGGTGTGCGTCAATTTAAGGGTAGGATGTCAGATGGTGTCAGGGCTGTTAGGCTTGCAGAGGGAGATAGGGTTATTTCCATGTCCGTGTTGTGCGGCACAGAAGCTTCTTCTGAAATCAAAGAGGCATATCTCAAGGTGCCAGTGAATCTCAGGTTGACTGCTGCTGAAAATCCCGAAAGCGTGGCAAAGAAGGTGTCTGATGCTTTGTCTGGATTGGATATCTCGGAAGAAAGCTTTAGGGACATGGCATCGAAGGAGCAGTTTATATTGACTGTCACTGAGAATGGCTTTGGTAAGCGCACTTCTGCCTATGAATATCGTGTAACATCTCGTGGTGGTGTAGGGGTGTTGAACATACTTACTACGGCTCGCAACGGCAATGTTGTGGCCAGCTTTCCGGTTTCACTTAACGATCAGGTTATGCTGATTACAGATAAGGGCAAGCTCATCAGGATTGCTGTGTCGGATATCAGGATAGTGGGGCGTAGCACTCAGGGTGTCACGTTGTTTAAAACAGAGAAAGATGAAAGAGTTGTTTCTGTAGCTACGGTGGTCGATGGAGGAGACTGTGGCAAAGGTGAAGATGAACAGCAACGTGACGACGTATTGTCATCTGGAGAATAATGCAAGATATAGACGAAGTTTTTAGTAGGTTCTGCGGGGAAAATCCTCATCCCAAGATAGAGTTGGAGTACAAAAATGACTATACTCTCCTGGTTGCTATAGTGCTTTCAGCCAGGACTACGGACGTTAGCGTTAATAAGGTTACCGCGAAGCTATTTGATGTTGCTGATTCTGCAAAGAAGATGGT
>NZ_JAWLNY010000026.1:0-13869 GCF_036903315.1 Anaplasma bovis
CATCTAAAATGGGACGCGTATCTGTAGCAGAGAGCTTCTCACTGGGAGAATCATTCGCAGCTGGATGAATTATGGTTACCGTCGAAGAAGTACATATAGCCTTTTTCGTATACAAGTGCTGTAAAAAGGTTTTAGAAGGCTCACTTAATAGCGAATGCTTGCCGCGATTCTTTTTATCAGTGTCTCGTAAAGGGCCTTTCTGGCCCAATGACCTTGAAAATTTTTTCGCACCGAACAGAGGAGAAAAATGTGAAACCTTGACGTCAAGCAAAGGTTTTACCAAATTGCCGGGACTAAGTACGCGATTTAGTAAGTCATTTACGCGTAGAGACGTACGTTTACATGCAGGATTAATGCCAACTTTTTTAATGTAGTGTAGCCCTGAAGTACGTTCCGCGGAGAGTGGAAGAATTTGAGTTGGTGTTGATGACATAAAACAGTTCTTTACCGCAGACACGTACTCGCCGTGAGTTACGGGCTTATACTCCTTTCGTACTTTATTTAAAATCTTGAACAAAGACGACGTGTGCGTGTTTTTAGAGGTTTTTTCTACTTTTCTTAATTCAAGAAAAAAGGCTGTACAATCTCCAAATGCTGTACTATTGCGGAAAATCCCATCCAGTTTTTTCATAGTTTCAAAGCTGTGGTAAAGCTTGTGTATTGTAAATGTTGAAAGAAAAAACTTGGAAATTTGCCTTAGGAAGTTGTACCACCTGCACTGTCTGTTCAGCGAAGATTCAACATTCTCTATTTCTGAATGTATACGAGTTATTTCGGAGAATAGGGCATCAGAGATTGCTTTTCTATGGCGGATTTCGTCAACGTTTTTAGAAATAACTCCTACACACATGTGATCCAATTCACGGTCATATTCCAGCATGTTCCTCAATACCGTTGAGGATGGGAGATCTGAAGTACCCCGCTTACTCGATCCTGCACTGTATGTTGCTCCAAAAAAGGAGAGCAGCATGCAGAGTTTTTCGTTGCCAGCGCGAGAAAAGTGAGCCGACATACATTCCAATGTATGTAAACTGTTAAACATGACGGTATGTACGTTAAGTTGCGAATTAAATTTTGCGTCATCATACGGGAATATACGCGACAACGTTGTCCGCATGTGGCAGATAAATTTGTCGCTGTATATGTTATATGAGTTATTGTGTTTCCGCGTGTTTCTCAATTTATATGTAAAATGCGAAACCAGGTTTCGCAGCAAAATAGGATCTGTAATATCTTTCGGTATTACCTGTAGCAAAGTCTTATGAAGAACTTCAGTATGCCATAGGTTAACGAAATCGTTTACTGCAGCAAGATTTGGGTCACTTTGTGTATATTGCACAGTTTTGACACTGTTGAACAGTATGTGAATATAAGGGCTGCTATCCATTACCTCGTTTATTCCCAGTGTTCTGCCAATCATGTTCAGCAGTAAAGAAAGAGAATTGATATTTGCCAAAGATGTGACAGAGCTCTGAAATTCGGAAGTTAAGAACAGCGATGTAGCGTCTATGACTGCATACCTTTCAGTGGAGCAGAATGGTGGTTTGTTCTTAGTTTGTAGCATATTATGTGCTCCACAAATATGCCTCTATTAGCTATAATTCCACTTCTTGCAACATATTTATTTTCCTTGTGTAGTGACAAGTGAAATGCTTGGATCCAGTTAGGTATATATGTTACAGGGATTGAGAGCCATAATAATTAGTATGTAGAGGTACTGATGCATAGCTGTATAAACATCAAGGTGAATGGCAAGAACAGCACTATAGAGGATGGTACTGTTTTATCGGAAGCAGTAGAGCTTTGGGAAATAAAGGGTCCATTTGCGATAACGGTGAACTCAGTTTTAGTTTCCAGGGCACATTATGCAGAGCACGAATTGAGAGATGGTGATATAGTTGACGTAATATATCCTATCCAGGGTGGATGATTACTGTCGTAAGTGGGGGAGGTAGTGTCAGGTACGTGGAATGTATATGGGGTAACGTTAAATAGCAGATTATTCATAGGTTCTGCTATGTACAAATCCCCTGATATCCTTAGGGAATCTGTACTAAATTCGGGAGCTTCTGTTATTACAGTCTCTTTATCCAGGCAAGCTCCAGCTGAAGGTAGTGGCGGATGTGATTTCTGGAATTTTGTGAAGAGTAGTGGATGTCATGTTCTACCTAATACTGCCGGATGCAGTACTGTTAGTGATGCCATATCAATGGCCAACATGGCTCGGGAAGTATTTGACACTAGTTGGATAAAGTTAGAGATCATAGGGGATGATTACACCCTTCAGCCGGATGTTGTGCTACTTTGCGAGGCAGCGAAAGAGCTTGTAAGGCAGGGGTTTAAAGTTTTTCCCTACAGTACAGATGATCTCATAGTGTGCAAAAGACTGATAGATTGTGGGTGCAGTGTTATCATGCCCGGGATAGCGCCCATAGGATCTGGTATGGGAATACAGAATAGTTATAACCTGAGATTGCTAAGGGAGAGGTGTAAGGAGGCAACAATAATAGTGGACGCAGGCATAGGTAGGCCCTCAGATGCCGCTATTATTATGGAATTGGGTATAGATGGTGTGTTGTTGAATAGTGCGATCGCCAGAGCATACGATCCTGTCAAGATGGCAGCTGCGTTTAGGGATGCAGTAAAGGCAGGCAGGGCAGCACACGAGGCTGGCATAATAAATCGGAGAGATGTTGCAGTTCCTAGCACAAACCTAGTAGATACACCATTTTGGCATATGAGACAAAAAAGCTAGGGAGGGGACGGACTTGCGGTTATCCACTAACTTCTGCTGCAGGGATGTCAGATGCATTGTTTTGCGCTTTGCCACTAGAAGTCTCGGAGTCCATTAAACCCTTTGTGCCTTCTCTAATAGGCTGCGACTGTGAAGAGCCCCTCTCTTCTTCTTTGGACTGCTGTTCCATAAACACTAACCGTGCATGACGGTGATCGTGTGCTAACACTACACCTGCCAAGGAGTACCCTGTGCGCTTTAATTTTGCATGCAACCAACAAAAATACGAACATCCTACATACGCCTTCACTACAAACTCTAACAACAGATAGCAGGGCATGCTAATCACCTCAGCGTGAAGTGCAGAGTATAAAACAGAAGAGGAAGCCAGTATGAGAAGAGAAAGAAGCCAGAGCTTTTTTGACAAAGTGAAAAAAAACGTCAACACAAACGCTCCAAGGCAGAATCCACCCTTTGTGCACTCCGTTTTACCGAGCGAATTTGTGTAAATGTAATAAAAATCCATGCCAAAAACAAACGTCACTGAGGCAGAAATTCTAGAATGAAAATTTATGCAGGTAAACCTAAAAGTATTCCACCATCCTTTAAGAAGTTTAGATAATACCAGGGCACACTTGTTGCAAGTGGATGCTTCATGTGTTAACGACATGAATTGGAAGTGCATGTGTGTGCATGCGATCCGTTAGGTGAAACTATAAGGGAAGAGAGATGATAACACGTTTTGCGCCAAGTCCCACTGGGTATATGCACATAGGCAATGCGAGGACTGCCCTTATATGTTGGTTATATGCTAAAAAAAGAGCAGGTAAGTTCATACTTAGAATCGATGATACGGACATAGAAAGGTCGAAGGACGAATATACTGAAGCTATAAAAGAAGATCTAAAGTGGCTACATATCGATTGGGATCTTTGTTTTAATCAGCTATCCAGGACTCATAGGTACGATGAAGTCTTTGATTCGTTGCTTGCAAAAGGGAAAATATACCCCTGCTATGAAACCCCAGAGGAGCTGGATTTCAAGAGAAGTACCATGCTTAAAGCAGGGCTGCCACCTATCTATAAATGCAGTTCTACTGCGGAGAAAGGTTCGTATGAGGGAAGAACGCCATATTTCAGATTGAAGGTTGAAGGAGACAAAGAGATCTCCTGGGAAGATGAAGTGCGTGGGGAAACAGTATTTTTTACGAAAAATGTCAGTGATCCCGTGATAAGGCGCGCAGACGGAAGTTATACGTACATATTTCCCTCTACTGTAGATGATATAGATTTTCGTATAACACACGTTGTACGTGGTGAAGATCACGTCAGCAACACTGCTGTGCAGAAGTACATAATGAGCCTATTAGATGCAGAGTCTCCTACGTTTGCGCACCTCCCATTGCTTAGAACAACAGAAGCGAAGATATCAAAAAGGCTAGGGGAAAATTCTTTGGAGATACGTAAGTTTCGCGATAGCGGAATAGAGCCCCTTACAATAGGCAGCTATTTATCTAGGATAGGTACGTCATCTCCAGTAGAAGCTAGAACAGATATTGGAGATTTGATACAGGCTTTTGATATCAAGTTGTTCAACCAAGCGCCAATCAATTTTTTCTACGGAGACTTACTAAAGCTCAATGCGAAAGTATTAAGCGGGCTATCTTACGCTCAGGTGCGGGATAAGCTGCTTCAGCAGGGCATACAATGTTCCGAGGAGATTTGGAATTTGGTCTCCAGTAATATCAACAGTCTACATGAGACAAGACATTGGGTAGATGTGTGTAATGGCGAGATAGCCCCAGTTATCAATCGTGAAGATGCAGAATTTCTTGCTGTTACGAGATCACTTTTACCAGACGGGGAGTTTGACTCCGGCACTTGGGAAACATGGTTTGATAGAATAAGCAAAAATTGTGCACGCAGCGCCAAAGGCATATTGCTGCCTCTAAGACTTGCACTAACCGGCATTGATAAGGGCCCCCACCTGAGCAAGTTGCTACCGCTAATAGGTAGGAAAGAAACGATTAGAAGGCTAGAATTTGCATGGAAAGAAAAGTAGAGCACCATATTGCCCATGATATGCGTTAAGTTGTTTGTAAGCTTGATAGATTTTGGCAGGTGTGTTATGCATTACGGGCACTTGTGCGCTGATGAGCGGTCGCTAAGTGCTTGCCAGTGAGTATTGGTGTTTGAGTAGTTGGTATCCGACATTTATCTCTGGTCTTGTCCGTGTCAGTTTGATATTATGAGTCGTCGTGTTGTGGCGAACGTAGCTCAATCGGTGGAGCATCAGTTTGTGGCACTGAAGGTCGCCAGTTCGATCCTGGTCGTTCGCCCGTGAGAGTATCAGAGGGTGAGGCAAGTTTGGATACCTATGACTTTGTTGCTGGGTGTTGTGTGTTGTGGGGTTTGGTCTTGCTAGCGAGTTTTGTGAGTAGAGTTTGCGTGGACAGGTCATCCTGGGTTCTCGCAGGTTTTGCGTCTTTCATCGTACTGTTTTGTGGTTTGAGCTTTTCGCGGGCAAGTCTCGCTGTTGAGCCTCACGTAAAAATAGAGGCCATAGTAGACGATAAAGTGCTGACCAGTTTTGATATTGACAGAAGGATCGCGGTCAATGCCTTCTTTTACAAAACCCTTTATTCTGGTGATGCGGACAGCAGAAATGGAGTTTTGCAATCCCTTATAGACGAAGTTGTTCTCGAACTTGAAGCAAAAGATACTGAAATACCAGTAAGTCAACAAGAGTTGGATGCTGAGATAGAAAAAATGTTCGCTGTGCTTGGTGTATGCGAAGGATTAACTCTTGATAAGTGTGCGGAAGAAAATAACTGGGACCGTAATTCGGTGATCTCTAATGTCAGATCCCGTGTCATATGGAACAAGATGTTATCCGCAAGAGTTGTGCCCTTTTTAGCTATTGCGGACAGCGAAATCAGGGATTACGTTGCAGAAAGTGAATCTGGGGGCCTTGAGACTGTCTTAGATCTTGAGCAGGTCTTTATTCCGTTCAAATCAGGAGCGGTGCTGGACCCCATACTAAGTGAATTGAAGAAGGGCGTCGCTATAGAAAAGATAGCGTCCAGGTATAGGGAACACGGCGTATACGTTGACAAGACTGTGGGGGCGTCTGCAAATGGGTTTATGTTTTCTGATGTAAGGTCGATGCTGGCGAAGGCGCGTGTAGGGGACACTGTAGGTCCCATAAAGCTAGACCGAGGCTACCTATTTGTGAAGCTGCTGGGCAAAGTTAAGGTCAGTAGGGGCTTTATGAATAGTGTGGTGGACATAAAGCAGCTGTCGCTTACTGTAGAGGAAGTAGGAAACGTCGTCAACGATTTGAATGTGCGTGGCACAGGATGTGATACGTTCGATGTTACCATTGAAAATATTGGGTTCCAAGTGGCAAACCTGAATGTACGAGTTAGGGATCTTTCATCATCGCTACAGCACATGTTGCAAAATGCCAAGTTCGGTGAAGTTTTGCGTTCTGACAATGATGACAAAGTCAACTTGGTTATGTTATGCGGGATTTCCAAGGGTGAAGGATTGAGCGATGAGGATGTTCTGAAAATACGCCACAATGCATATACGGAAAAGTTTGTGGTAGCCAGTAACATGCTCATGGATTCTATAAGGAAACGCCACTTCATTAAGAAATTTTAATGCAATGATACGTATCACGTCGGGTGCGTACCGTGGAATGAAGGTTTTTACTGGTAATGCCCTCAAAGCACAGCCGGTTATTTCTGTGATACGTGAGGCTGTGTTCAATATTCTTAGGTCGTACATTTCGTGTACAGGATTACACGTATGTGATTTATTTTGTGGCAGTGGGTCTATGTCGTTTGAGGCCCTATCAAGGGGTGCCGCACATGCGTGCATGGTTGATTCATACGCACCAAATTTGGAATTGGTAAAAAAGACGGCGAGTAATCTAGGGGTAAAGGGCCTTTTAAACACGATATGTTGTGATATACGTGATTTGCCGTGGGCAGAACGTAGGTATGATTTAGCATTTGTAGATCCTCCATATGCTGAGCCTGAACTTGCTGAAATATCGCTGCGTGGGCTTGTAGAGCATGGATGGTGTTCAGAGGGTAGCTACGTTGTATTGCGGATAAAGAAGGGAGGCAAGGTTAATATTCCTAGCAAGTATGAACTCCTGGATAGGCGAGCGTATTGCGCTTCGGAAGTCTTATTTATGAGCGTGCAAGCGTAAGAAGAGACGTGGCATTCTGTTATAGTCAAACACAGGTGCTTCTTATTAGGAATTTAGACCTAGAATTGATATCACCAGTGGCACGTAGAATAGACCTATCAAGGTGCTTATAAGGAGCATCATTGCAGCCTTGTCAGGGTTACTATTGAACATCGATGATAGCACGACTATAGTGTTGGATATGGGAACTATGGCCAGCAAAATGAATGCCTTGTATACCTCTGCATCGTAAAGCTGCAAGCCGATTCTATCCAAATATATAAGTGACAGAATAAGCATGGGCCATATCACGTACTTTATTACCATAGTGAAACTTATAAGTTTGAAATCTATGGAAAAATTCTTCACATTTGCTACGGCTATCCCCAATAACATGGTTCCCAGCACCATGTATGTTCCAGCCATATTCGAAGCTACACTTAGTAGAAACGCCGGAATAGGCACATGAAAATAGTTAAAGGCAAAAGATGCCATTGTTGCGTAAAATGCAGGCAGTTTGATCAATTTCTGTGCGCACTGACGTGTTGTGTAAATCCCCTGGGTTACTATGTAAAAGCCAAAGCTGTTTTCATAGAATAGCATTCCCACGTAGCAGAGCAGGTATATTGATACTGTTGCATCATCGAATAACGCAATAGCTACAGGCAATCCAAAAAAACCCATTCCAGAGCTTCCAGAGCTGAATGCCAGCATATTTCTCGCCTGGTCCCTGAAAACGAGTGCAGAAAATTTATAAACAACAAGTGACATTACACAACAAATTGCAAATGTCACCACTGGCAGTGATACAAGTTCTGGACTTATTCTAGTCCTTAGCAGCCCAAAGAACACCACTATGGGGCTAATTACGTAGAATAGCAACTTACCTATCGTCACGTGATCCAGCGCACGGATAGACCTTCCTGCTACAAATCCCACTGCGATAGTGACGTATAAAGGCAGGACCTTTAGCATCAGATCAAAGAACATACCCACACTTATGAACCCGCCACGCTGGAAATTTACCCACGTACTTTAACACAATTAGGAATATTCTCACAACAACATTAATCCACGAGCAAGCATTTCTGGGAACGCTGCTATAATCCTCTTCTTCTCGTAAAATTTTCTGCGTAGGACTTGCGGACACGCTTTTGAACTTGGTCCTTCAACACGATATAAGAAAATCCCTTTTCTTTCACGAAATCAATAGCAGCTTCTTTTGTCGCAAAGGTCAGCCTTACTTGGTGCGATGTATCAACAGATCCTGTCCAGCCCATAAGATGCTCCTTGTACATAGAATTTGTACACTCAAATTCCACACACCATAGATCACTTCTGTGCTTTCCGGACTGCATAACATTCTTTGCAGGACGACGCACCACCGCACGAACCACTTCACATTCAGACACTTGATGTCACACAAAATAGAAAGTACAATGCTAAAGTCTATCCAGATACTATGCAAATGTCTATTAACGTCGGTGCAGAGTTCGAAAAAGCAATGCAAGAATTGGAGCTTGTTGTTGCTGAACTGGAGCGTGAAGGCGTATCTTTAGAGCGTAGCGTGGAACTGTATAACAGAGGAAAAGAGCTCTACAAGTATTGCAGTGGAGTGATAAAAGAAATATCGTTCAAAATTGAAAAGATTGGACAGAGCGACTGTGACCTGCCGGAATAGGCCGTGACACCATATTATTCAGTGTACTTTATAGAAGATGCCAGCAAGTTCTCAATCCGATAACCCTCAACGTTTGCAAATACACAAGTGAGTTAATGGTGCGGGGAACCTATTGTGCTGAGGATCCCTTTATAAGTGCCTATCTTTCTCAACTTGATAACCCTGAACGCCTACAAGCCCGCAAAAACCGTGAGTTGTTGATGGCAGATCTATTTCACCCAGGGTTTTCTGCAGATCAACACCCACTATCCAGGAAATTTCATTGTAACTATGTTGAAATACCAGCTCGGTATTTCTGATCACATGAAAATCCCAGGCCCTATACGGAATACCAAATTGGTGCATCTACTAAGTATCTAACAACTCTGAACGTTTACGAATACACGAAGATCGTAAGAGTCAATCCGATAACCCTAAACGTTTACAAATACACGAAAATCGCGAGTTGCTGGTGCACAATATCTATAGTGCCGAGAGTCCCGTTTGCATAGCTACCGTCATTGCCTATTTACCTCAATGTGATAACCATAAATGTCTACAAGCACACGAAAATTGCTAGTTGATGGTGCAAAAACTATTGCGCGCTGATACTTCGTTTACGTTGCTACCATAGCTGCCTATTTTTCTCAGTTTGATAGCGCAGAATCTATCGCACTCATGGTTCGTTGTAAATCGACGCCCACTATTCGGGAGGTATCCTTGTAAATGTGCCGGAATACCAACCCTGTATTCCTGATCACATGAAAATCCCGGGGTCTTATACGACAATACTAACTCCTGCACGTCCTCAGCACCTCAAAAAGTTCTAAATCTGGCAATGATGCAAATCTACTGCCCATCGCTTGTTTTCGGTGTACTGACGTTTTCCTCAATTTGATAATGCAGTATCTTGCCCCATGGTTTTCTGTAGATCAACTCCCACTATTCGGGAGGTATCCTTGTAAATTGCCGGAGTAACAACTCGGTATCCCTAGTTACGTGAAAATCCTGGGTCTTATATGGAAATACTTAAATTCCTGGTCAATCTAAATAACCCTGCACATTTCTCCTCGGCGCCTCAAAAAGTTCTAAGTCTGATAATGCAAATCTACTGCCCATCGCTTGTTTGCGGTGTGCACTGACGTTTTTCTCTCAATTTGATAATGCAGAATCTATTGCACCCATGGTTTTCTGCAGATCAACACCGACTATCCGGGAAATTTCTTTGCCATTGTTGAACAACAATACCGTGGGTATAGCGCTGATTCCATATTTAAGAGGAGTATCTTGATAGTCTTGAACGTTAAGCTTAAAAACCTTCAGCCTGCCAGAATATTTATGCGCAATTTTCTCAAGTTGTGGAGCAAAGGCAACACACGGACCGCACCACGGAGCCCAAAAATCTACCAGCACGAGCCCGCTGTCCTCCTGCAAAACCCTGGATTCAAAATCTGAATCACTTACTTCAGAAACTATGCAATCTGACATAAAAGTCCCCTCCCTTTTTATCACCTATCTGCGATGAGTAGAACGTCTTTTCTTGTATAAATGAGGAGGTATCATACGGAACATCTTCTCATTAAATATACATGCTGTACTTGAGCCGTATCTTAGTGTGAATGCTCTTGCTGTACGCTCAACAACGACGTAGTCGCCTGACACCCTAAAATTTACCAAGGATTCATACCCCTGTGAGTCTACATTAAATATAGACGGAAGATCCCCTATAGTGTTGGAAAATTGTATGTATGTGAACTTACCGTCATCGAATATTCTAATAGGTACTATGTCTTCGGATCCAGCTGCGTGCGACACGGAATAATCAAAATTAATATTCCCACGTTTTGCAACCTCAGGATCACCTATATCTGGTACACCTGCACTATATGCTGGCATTGATACCCCGCCTACAGTGAATGCCTCATGATCAATATTGCCTTCCATGCTTGGATAGGTGAACCTCACCTCGTATGCCAATCTTGGATCGTCTAAACCGGTAGCTTCCTCAGCGTGCAATTCAAAATAGTATACTCTCCTATTTGTTATAATAGTTACGTTGGTGTCTGCATTATCCGCCACGGGCTTTATAAATAATCTGTGTCCTTGAGGCACCAACTGCCACCCCGTTGAATCACCCATAGATACCGTATCTATCACTTCTCCAGGTTCAAACAATATGCTTGATTGGTAGCCGTAAAACCCAGTGTATTTGTGTATTGCCTGAGGGTTGAAGTTTATGACTTTTATGTGCTCGTCCGCTGCTATAGAAGTAGGCTCCTGCTTACACAAGCTCGGAGAGCTGAAAAAGAACAACGCTACAACAAAAACCACGAAAGCTTTTCTCATAAGTCACTGCACAAAAAACCACAACGACCGAGTCTATACATCAATAGATAAATCTGCAATGGAAAAACAAGTTTCTACCACAGTTGTGAGTGACGCCTAACCCTACATAAAGAAAGATCATACTTTTTCGCATACAAACGTGGCAAGAATTACACTTATAACCTGTACACATCCGAGAAGAGCTCGTCGTCAGCGGGAATAGGGCTGGTCTCTGCAAATGTGACAGCTTCGCTAATCGCCTTTCTAGCTTCTTGCTCGAACTGTTCGATTTCACTTTCCTGCGACACTTTCTTCTTAATCATGTATTCGCGCAATGAACGCAGAGGATCCTTATTAGTGCGAACTTCCTCGACCTCTTCTCTGGATCTATATTTGGCAGGGTCCGACATGGAATGCCCCCTGTAACGGTATGTTTTCATTTCCAGTAGCATAGGCCCGTTACCCTTTCTACAATGTTCTGCGGCTTGCATAGCGGCTTTGGTTACTTCAAATAAATCCATACCATCCACTTGCACTCCAGGTACGCCGCACCCCGTACCTCTTTTGTACAAATCTGTTATGAAGGAAGATCTTGATACTGATGTGCCCATTGCGTATTCGTTATTCTCTACTATGTAAACCACAGGCAGTTTCCACAATGCTGCCATGTTGAAGGCTTCATACACCTGTCCCTGATTTATTGCTCCATCACCCAAACAAGTGAACACTACATTCTTGCTGTCTTTGTATTGAGAAGAGAAAGCTATCCCCGTGCCGATAGGGACCTGTGCGCCCACTATTCCATGTCCACCAAAAAAATTGCTGCGTACGTTGAACATGTGCATGGATCCACCCTTACCTTTTGAACAGCCTGTAGCCTTTCCCATGAGTTCAGCTATTATACGTGAAGGTGTTTCCCCTGAGAGTAGTGCGAACCCGTGCTCTCTGTAGCTCGTAACTATTGAATCACCGTCTTGCAATGCATTGTAAATACCAGCAGCTACTGCTTCCTGGCCGATGTATAGGTGGCAAAATCCCCTAATTTTTCCCATGCTGTACAGTTGACCTATCTTCTCTTCCAACCTACGTATGGACAGCATTCTCAGATATGACGTAACAATCTGTTCTTTAGTCAAGTTTGCAAGGTACTCAGTCATGTCAAGCCTCCACTTCCTGTCACCCACGCCGTAAAATACTATAGCAGCCGCGGGATATATGCTTCAAGCGCACAACGCGTTACGTGTGTGCAGATAATGTCCTAATCATTAGATATAAGCCAACTGTGAATATCAGCAATTTTATTTTCATCAAATAATGCTGGAGCATGCCCCGTTCCTAAATATGTTATGTGATCTATGCTATCTTTCGATGCTAGCATTTGTCGCAGTGTTTCTTTCGTCAATATATTGGAATGTTCTCCCCTAAGGACCAAAATTTTGCAGAATATCTCATTCCAAACGTTCCAAATATCCATATAGGGTGCAGTGTCTTGTAACTCATTCCTCAGTGCAGTGCCTACTTCTGGATCAAAAGACATGATGTACCCGCTGGGGCATTTTATGGCAGCGTAATTTACTACATGATCCCAATGCTCTTTCTTTGTGATTCCAAAGCCCGCAAGAGTACTCTTTACGTAATCTTCCACCTCTGAAATATCCGAAAACGTGGGATTGTGTGTCAAGTAGCGGATTAGCGCCTTTAAGGGCCTTTCCGCCATATAGGGTCCTACATCATTGAGCACGAGCCTTTCTATCAAATACGGAAAGCGAGATGCTAGAAACATTCCAACTATACCGCCCATGGATGTCCCTAGAAAATTGCATCGCTTTATCCCTAGATGCCTCAATATATAGAGCACGGTGCGACAATAGGTATTGTAGTTGTACAGGGAGCTATCTTTTAACCAATCACTGCGCCCGCGGCCCGGTATGTCAATAAGTATGATGGTGAAATCTGATATTTCTGAAGCTAAATAGTGAAAATCCATGCAATTTCCCCCAATGCCGTGAACGCATACCAGAGGGGAGACGGCAGTATTTAGTGTTCCGTACACTCTGTAGTACACTTTTGGGTTTTCACCACCAATAGGTACTGAAATTTCATCCTCAGAGATCGAGCGCATAGACTTCACATAAAGTAGGAACCAGAGTGCGGATTATACAAGTTTTTCGTAGTGGATAACAGTCTTTGTATCAATGGAGTTTATATAAAGGTGGGTGTATACAAGCGTCGTGATAGTTGCGCCTTTAAGTGTTTGCGTGATGGCGTATTTTGCAAAAAAATAAGATGGAAAATCGCAAGTAATATATTGACATAGTAAGCGTTCTAGATTAAAAATTGTCACTCTACTGAGCACCGGTTTGGTGTTCGATGGTTGACAAGTTAGTAAAAAGATCAATTGTAATGTAGAGATTGTCCTCTTCGGATGTTTTGTAAAGGATAGTCTCGATTCGATTAGCTGATAAATGTAAATAGTGCGGTTTTAACACTGCACGTAATTGCTACAAATAAACAATTAAGAGCACTTGATGGATGCCTTGGCGCTAAGAGGTGATGAAGGACGTGGTAGGCTGCGATAAGCTGTGGGGAGTCGTCAACAGACTTTGATCCGCAGATCTCCGAATGGGGAAACCCGGCCACTTTTGTGGTCATTGCATGCTGAATACATAGGTATGCAAGACGAACCTGGTGAACTGAAATATCTAAGTAACTAGAGGAAAGGAAATCAAAATGAGACTCCGTTAGTAGTGACGAGCGAACGCGGAATAGGTCAGTGGTCTATAGTTAGTAACTGGAATGCTCTGGAAAGGGCAACCATAGAAGGTGATGGTCCTGTACAGGTAAGAATGCTATAGATCCTTGAGTAGAGCGGGGCACGTGAAACCCTGTTTGAACATGGGGGGACCATCCTCCAAACCTAAGTACTCCTTAGCGACCGATAGTGAACAAG
>NZ_JAWLNY010000027.1:0-13683 GCF_036903315.1 Anaplasma bovis
AAAATATGCTTCCTTCTCCTCATCAACTGATATGCACATCTTGCGTTTCTCTAGTGCTACACTGTTGGCTAGAATGCCGTGTAGGAGCAGCTGAAACTTCAGGTCGCAACTTGCAATAGAGAGCTCAGCTCCGTGTCCATACTCTCAGAGTGAATATGCCCAGTCAATATGTTGCGATATCCCTCAGTTATTTTGACTTTAAGCGTCCTGTTAAAATGGGTTTCCCTTTCATCATCAACTGATATGAGCACAGATTGCGAATAATCGCTCTTGCCGAAGATTTTACCATTCTTCATGCTATTATCCTTGCTTCCCACGAGAACATCCATAACCATGCCCTCCATCCTTTTATTGAACGTCGTTTGCTGTTCTAATAGCAAGTCCTGCAGCGCTCTCAAGCGCGTGTTTTTTTCTTCTTCATTTACTTGCTCAGGATATTCAGCGCCCGGCGTTCCAGGTCTTGGGCTATATTTGAAGCTATATGACATGGCGAAACCAACATTTCTCACCAAACTCATAGTGTCTTCAAAATCTTTCGCTGTTTCTCCAGGAAATCCAACAATAAAGTCAGAAGAGAAGGCGATATCCCTACGTGCACTACGTAATTTGTCAATTATGTCTATGTATTCCTGTACCGTGTGTTTTCTATTCATTTTTTTGAGTACCGCGTTGGACCCACACTGAACTGGCAGGTGGACAAAAGGGGCCAACTTTTTCTCATTCTTATGCGCATCATACAGAGATTGGTGCATATCTCTTGGGTGCGAGGTTGTATAACGTATACGCTCTACGCCACCAATCTGTGCCACCATTTGTATAAGTTTCCCAAGGTCTATTACATTCCCCTTGTAAGTGCCATGGTAGGCATTCACATTCTGACCAATCAACACTATCTCTTTCGTGCCACGATCCACAAGTTGCACGATTTCTTCTAAAACCGCCTCTGCTGGGCGCGAATACTCGGGACCTCTTGTATAAGGAACGACGCAAAACGTACAAAATTTATCGCACCCCTCCTGTACAGATACATACGCAGATATCCCACCATTTGCTCTTCTATCAAGTGATATTGCGTCAAACTTTGATACTACAGGAAATTCTATATTAATTTGCTTATCCCTTTTCACCTTCATTATCAGATCGGGTAGGGTATGTATCCCCTGGGGGCCAACAACAACATCTACGAAAGGGGCGCGCTCGAATACCGCTGCGCCTTCCGCTTGCGCAACGCAGCCTGCAACTACTAGTACGCACTCCTTCTTGCGGATCTTACGCATGCGGCCCAGAGTAGAATAAAGCTTTTCGGAAGCCTTTTCACGTATATGACATGTGTTTATAAGTATTATATCTGCGCTTTCTGGTGTGGGAACAACGGCAAACCCCAATGGTCTTAGTATATCTTCCATCATAAGAGAGTCATACACATTCATCTGACACCCGTACGATTCTATATACAAACCCTTCATGCAAGAAACCTACAGCACTTCGCGAAGGGCTGATTCTACATCATATAGCTTCGCATCACAATATGGAATTGCGGGTGTAATGCCCAGAGATATGTGTTACGAGCAGTGTAGTACCCGTCCACATGGAGTTGCGAAAGGCAAGAATGATCATGTAAGCAAAAGTTGCAAATGAAAGCGTTTTACACGCAATTCTCCCCTGAAATTTTGCTATAACCCTCTACGTGCACCAGAAAACTGCGGATCTTTATATCTGTTACTCGAATTGTTACACTGTCCACTTTTATTGTGTCTCCCACACGGAGAATTATGTACTTAATTGGCAATACTACCTTGAATAACAGTTTTTCTCCCAACATTTTGTTATTTAGCTTCTCTAAGGAACGTTCCGCTTGCCTGTCGTCGAGTACGATAGACATTTGCAGGATATTTGCTGCGCCATGCGTATTTGTGGGTGATTGCGCTATCCTGGGCTGATAATTACATCTCATGCTTATGTAGGATAGCGCAGGTGGATTGTACAGATTTTCAATTGCATGTATTACACTATGCTCCTCATAAACAATGTCCTGCTCTGGTACATCTACTACATTAGATGTGTCATGTGCCCAAAGTTCTGCTGCGCCTTCCGCTACACTGAAGGGGTATATTTTTTGTAATTCCGTTAATACGTCATAGATGGATTTGTTATTATTGATCAGATACCCCGGGACAGATGTATCAGCACACTTTACAGCTGATTGTGGTATGTCCTTTAACACATCTTGCAACACTGCTGATGCGGAAACCATGTCTATTTTTCTGTTTATAGAATATCCTGTTTGCCAGTTTTTGTACGTGTCTACACTCATCCCGGAGAAATCACCTGTAAACCCGATATCCCATGCATATAAGAACATCTTTTCAACGGAAGGTGATGTTTCCCACATGTACAATGTACTCTCTATAGCCACTCTCTGTGCAGAAAAAGAGCAACTATCTGTGGATGACTGAGAGCTAGTTATGGAATGATTATATCCCGACAATGGCTGAAAATTTGTACAAGTCTCAACACTACGGAATCCGTATTCAATAAACCAGATCTTTTTGCTTGCAGGAATCCATTTGCTTTTTTCATCGTGAGAGTTTTCCCACCAGTGCTGAATATTTTTCCAAGCCCAGAACTCATTTTGGAACGGTATTTTTTTCTGTCTATTTTCATCATCATAGAAGTAATCATACCCCTCGCCACTTTTCCATCCTTGTGCCAATTCATCAGCATTCGATGGGGAATTTTTGTCAGTAAGTGGAAAGTAGGCCCTTATACCTATTACATCTATGCTATCTGATGCCCAAAGGGGGTCCATATTGTATATTCCATTGTAAGAATGATACTCATCCCAGTTCGCTGCGTATGTCACAATCACGTTGCTGCCTGCGATGCGTTTTGCATACTTTGCTAGGTTTATCAGTGATGTTACTGCAGGAAATGCTCCAGATCCATCCTGCATTTTGGTGAGTTTGCTAAACCCCTCACCTATCACCAATGCATCTATCAATCCCTTTGTTAGTTTTGAGTAGTGCTCTAGGAATGCGCTATATTTGTCCATGAAGAATTCTTCAATCATCAATGGGTGACCCGTGAAATCTGAATTTGTGTACAGAACCTGTGATCCCGTTTTGTCTATCACTATTAGCTTCAAAGAGAGCATTATCTTGTATCCCCTAGACTTCAACTCGCGCAGGTAGCGCACCAAGGATCCATCGCTAGGTGTACCTGGATACATTGGTTGGCCGTTGATGGCAGACATAGTTATTGCATTTCTTGCGACGAATCTTCCCACATTCCATTCATCTGGAGACGTTTTCACATTGGGATGTGTAGTAGAGGGATATATGTGACATCTTGTTATACCTATACTGTCTGCAAACCAGTGTACAGGTACGGATACCCACTGGATATTTGGAAGTGCCGCATGCAAAGAGTTTAGCGATGATATTGCAAATGTTTCTCCTCCCCTTCCATTTATGGAGTGTGCTTTCCCGTGAGCTATTTCCTTGCCTCCAACAAGTGAGACGTTAATGCGCTTTTGGATTCGGGTATCATATGTAAATTCTCCGAGCCCCAAGGTGCAAACGCAATTGATTTTTTTTGTGACGTTGGTATCTAAAAATTTTTCTGGATACGAAGTTACTTCGAACACAAAATTTGGTATTGAGTTTTTGAAATTCCGCAGAGGCAAATTTTCTATCACTATGTAAGAGAGCCCCCTGTACGCCGGAGAATATTTTTCTGTCAGTAGTATTAGGGGATCTATAGCTTGCTCTTCCGTTCCTGCATAGAAGCGATATCTAGTTTTTGTAAGATCTAGGAGCCTGCCATTTGCCCATACTTTTAGTAATCTTTGTACAGGCCCCGCGCAAATTGCAATTGCAAGAGTCGCAGAATATTCTGTTGAGGTGCGTGTAGTTTTTGTAGATGAAACGTCTCTAACCTTCTTGTGTTGCGTATGGTTTATTGGATTTGCCCATATGATATTGCCGGATATTCTCGCTGTGCCGTAAATTTTGGGTATGGCCTTACCGTAGGAGGATGACTGTACTTTTATGTCCTTTAATACGTCATCGTAACGTGCAGGTAGGTGCTTGTCGCTTCTATGGAATAATACATCTAGCACTTCTTTCTCTATTACTTTCTCTAGGCCTGCTAGACCGTGCTTTGATGCGATGCTTTTTCTTATCTTATCGATCAGGGTGGACGATATGGAAGATGACATGTGTACCATAAGTTAATTACAGGGGGCAAGCTAGGCACTGTGTGTATCGCATCAGTCGGATGTGGTATAGATGGAGTGTATATCGGGAATATGTGGTTCTCCTCTGAAGTTCATTGTATTGCGAAATTTTTCACCGCATGTACTGAAGTTTTTATCGCATCCTGCTATTATTGAATAGCTAGTTCCCGTGGTTATCGGATAGGGGGCAGGCGCAGCTAGGATTACAGAATTTCCTGAGTGAGAACATACTTGCAATGATAGATTTTTGTTTCCACCAGTCAAAAACTTAACTACTCCGTATTTATAGTAATCATTTGTGGGTACTAGTTTACTATCCTCGAAGGATTTATGTTCATCTAATACTTTTTCCACTGATCCATTAAGTGTGAATTGCGCACTGTTTAACTTGCAATGGTGGTCACAGAATTGTGCTCTGCATTGTGGCGAAAATACACTGCAAACTTTTTTTGACAATTCGTATGCCAATTCTTTACGTGCATATATGGAAAGGCGCTTGCTGCGAAATACTGCCTTATGAACAATGCCTTTGAATACGGACAGACGCTGGTATACGTTCTCATAATTTACTAAAAATACCTCAATCTTGGCTAACGAATAAGAAGAGGATGGTTTGTCAGTGTTCGTTTCAGCCATGGTTTCAATTTCAACTGATCCAGCATTCTTCCCGTTGTGTATCATAACGACGTTCATTACGGGATCTGAGTTGTAAACTATGCCACCAATGGTGATATTAGAATCGCGATCTGTAAGCCCAATTATCTCTCCAGTTGCCAATGTAAATTTGCAACAATAGGCTATAGCAATGATACCGTCTGATGTGTGGAATAAAGGATTTGAGTTCATTTGTTTAATAGGTATAAAAAGTGTTCAAAGTTATGTATATTGTAGGACAGGTTGAGTGTCTGAAGGTTGAGCATATTTTGGGCCTACGTCTGGTTCAATATTAGGTGATAAGCGTTTGTTGCGTAAGCAAAATAACTCCGCGCTGGGAGCCAAAATGTGTGAGCTGGGTTCACTTTATAGCAGACGTGAGATATACTGCGGCGGGGCAGATGTAGTCTAAGTAAGTGTTGGGATTAGAGAGGGTTTTAGGAAATGCCTTGTGAAAATTTGCTGGAAGAGGGCTGCCTTTTCGGCGATGGAGGGCTCTTCGTAGAGGAGATGTATGATAAGTACAAAAAAGGAGAGGCTGATTTGCCTCAAGGATGGAAAGAGGTATTTCTAGAAGCGGAACTTTCGAGGGGTGCTGAAGTTGTCTCTAACAGGGGTAATCAGGCAGAATCTGTTTCATGTGAAAGGCAGGGAGTGTTGGATTTCTTCAGGTCTTACGGTCATTTGGCTGCAGATCTTGATCCTTTAGGCATGACGCAAGGCAAGGAACTAGATTATGAGAGGTATATTTCTGGTCTTGACTTTAATGACAAAGAATCCATGTGGCGTAAACTGGGTTACTCCTTTCCCATGCTCGTTGAAAAGTTAAAAAGTATTTATTGTGGGAAGATTGGGTTTGAATATATGCACATCCTTTCCCATGACGAAAGAATATGGCTTCAGAGAAGCATAGAAAACACTTCCCTAAAACTATCAGCAGAAGAAAGAAAAGAAATACTTTTTTGTCTTCAAGAAACAGAGCTATTTGAGCAGTTTTTGCATGTTAAATATCCCGGATACAAGAGGTTTTCTGTTGAAGGTGGTGATGCTGTAATTCCTGCTCTAGAAAAAATGATAGAGTTCTCCTCACTTGCAGGGGTTGAGGAGGTAATATTGGGCATGGCGCATAGGGGAAGGCTCAGTGTTCTCACCAAAGTCATGCAAAAGCCTTATGCTGCTGTGTTGTATGAATTTTCAGGTGGCGTTGCATACCCAGAGGGACTGGACGTTTCTGGTGATGTTAAATACCACCTTGGGTACTCGTGTGATCGCGAAACAAGCAAGGGTACTGTACATGTTTCCATGGCATATAATCCTTCACATCTAGAGTCCGTAAATCCCGTGGCAATGGGTAGAGTCAAGGCTAAAGCAGATATGGGTAAGTCTGCGATGGGGGTCTTGATACACGGTGATGCGTCATTTATAGGGCAAGGAGTGGTATCTGAGTGTCTCACTATAGGTGGGGTAGAAGGATATGACACTGGTGGCATAGTGCATTTTATCATCAATAATCAAATTGGATTTACCGCAGACCCTGAAAGTGCAAGAACTTCGCTATATTGCTCTGATGTTGCTAAGATGATTGATGCACCCATCTTTCACGTTAACGGTGATGACCCAGATGCGGTAGTTGCCGTCACGAAACTAGCTATAGAGTACAGGTGTAAATTCAAGAAAGATGTAGTCATTGATATGGTCTGCTATCGCCGTTTCGGGCACAATGAAGGCGATGAACCGATGTTTACCCAGCCTTTGATGTATTCCAACATTGCTGGACACGATACTGTAGCTAAACAATATGCTAGTACTTTAATCGCTGAGGGCGTTATTTCCAGCAAGGAAATAGAGGAAATGCGCAAGAGTTTTTCTGCAATGCTCGAGGATGCATTCACTGAATCAACTACCTATAAGCCACAAAAGGCAGATTGGTTTGAAGGGGCTTGGAAAGGCCTCAGCAGACCTGTACCTGGCGATTTTACGAACTATGTGTGCGATACAGGAGTAAAGAAGGAGAAGTTACTTGACCTCATGAAGGCTCTAAGTACCCTGCCAGAAGGATTTGTAGTTAATAAGAAAATTGCGCGCTTGCTTGATGCAAGATTGGTTGGTGTGGATAGTGGTAACATAGATTGGGGAACTGGTGAGACTCTTGCATACGCATCGCTATTGGCTGAAGGTCATATGGTGCGTCTTTCAGGGGAAGATTGTGGTCGTGGCACCTTTTCCCACCGTCATGCCAGACTCATAGATCAAAATAGCGGAGAAAAGTATGTGCCGCTCAATGCCTTAGGTGTCCCTCAGGGCAGATTTGAAGTTATGAACAGCCCCCTATCAGAGTATGCTGTCATGGGCTTTGAATACGGATACAGCTTGGATTCTCCTAATGCACTCACGATATGGGAAGCGCAGTTCGGAGATTTTGCAAATGGAGCGCAAATTATTGTGGATCAATTTGTCACTTCTGCAGAAACCAAGTGGCTGAGATCGAGTGGACTGGTGTTATTGCTCCCTCATGGATACGAAGGGCAGGGGCCTGAGCACAGTTCCGCTAGGGTTGAGAGATATCTTCAGCTGTGTGCTGAAGACAATGTTCAAGTTGTAAATTGTACCACTCCAGCAAATTTCTTTCATGTTTTACGCAGGCAGATTCACAGAGATTTCAGGAAACCTTTAATAGTGTTTACTCCTAAGTCCCTGTTAAGACATAAAATGGCTGTGTCTAAACTTGAAGATTTTGAGAAGGGTGGATTTTTGCCAGTTTTGGGTGATGCATTGGTAGATAGCAATGGAGTGAAGAAGGTGGTTATATCCAGTGGGAAGGTATACTACGATCTGCTGGAGTCGCGTGGTGCAAGAAGCGATATCGCTTTATTGAGATTAGAGCAGTATTATCCATTCCCTTCTGCAATCTTGGCTGATGAGCTGCGAAAATATAAAGGCCTAGAAGAAGTTATATGGTGTCAAGAAGAGCCTGCAAACCAGGGTGGATGGTCTTTTGTTAGACACAGAATAGAGGATTCCATGAGAGATGCAGGTATTGCTGGTAGCGTTTCATATATAGGTAGAAAGGAATCAGCATCCACAGCCGCTGGGTATGCAAAACATCATGCTCTGCAGCAACAAGCAATACTTGATTCTGTATTTTGCTGATCACTTTATACGGAGAGAATTAGCAGTACCGCGACACGAGAATATGAGTCCTTATATCGCGGTACCAGAATGTGTTATTGGGTCGTCTGAGACACTGTAAGCATCTTTATTGCTTCTCCGTTTATCAAGCTGCCGCCTACGCGTTTTGTAGTGTAGAATTTTACGAAGGATTTGTTCGTAAATGGATCACGCAGAATGTTGATTTCACGGTTTTCTACTATTTTGTATGCTGCTTTGAAGTCGCCAAACGCAATGATGGGTGTTCCTGTTGTGTTTTGTATTGGCATGTCAGATGTCTGATATACTGGCATCCCCATAAGTAATTCTTCCCCAGAAGGTCCCCTTTGCAATAGGTATTGTCCTGAGCTTGATTTGAAGGAACGCACTTCCTGTAGTACACTCCTATTCATAAGAAATGCTCCCCTTGAAGCAAAATACTCGTTCAGTGCATAGTACAATTTTATTATTGCATCTGCGTCGAATTGTGTGACAGTAACACGTTCGATCTGTCCAGGTTCTGTACCTGATCCACAAGATAATATTCCTAGCGGTTTTTTATCCCCGTCGCCCTTGATGAATGCGGCATTTTCTATTCTACTGAACGCATCCACAAGATGTGTTATGAGCCAATTTTCCAAATCTATAAAAGAATCTTCCAATAATTTTTTTGATATCTGTGGTTGAGAATATATCTCATGCAAATATATAATGGTCTTGTATATTTTAGGAGATGTGGTGTCCGCTATAGCGGTATCTCCCACCCATCCAGCAGTTGTATCGCTTCTGTTCGTTGTTAGGTATTCTAGGCTATCACCCGATATTTTCTCTACAGAACACAGCTTTCTCATGACTGCAGTTTTTGCCAATAACTTATCTATGTTCATGGATGTCTTATGCGGGACAAGAAAGGCTAATGTCGCGTTATCCGCATTAGTGCCAGTGTTACCAGAAGGAGTATTATCACTTCCCTTCACCAGGTAGTCTTTTAGATATGAACGCTCCAATGACTGGGGATTCTCTTTGAGGTTTATATCGTCGCTGGCAAATTCTAGCCTATCCAGTCTATTCTCGTATTTATTAAGCTTACAGGAAACGTCTTCAATCTGTTTTGTAATTGTTTCAAATTTGGAAAGTTGAGATTTGTCCTTATGCGAATCATCTTCGTTTAAATATGGCGAGCTATATGAATGCTGTAATTCTGGAACAACTGAGCAGGCTTTGGTTTCTAAGTCGATTGATGTCATATAATCTCTGAAAGCATAACAGGACTATATTATTTAGGATTTTATGCAAACAGGTAAGCAGTAAAGGTGCGTATTTGCTCCACCAAATGGATTTTTATATTCAGAATGTGTACTGAGCTATCTAGAGTGGGCTAGTAACCCAAAATGTGTACGTGAAAGTGGTATACGATCTGTCCAGCAGATTTTCCGTGGTTGGTTAGTAGCCTATAACCAGTTTTGTGTAAATTACATTGCTCAGCTATCTTATGTACGCTTCTAAAAAACTTAGAAATCTCTTCATCCGAACTGGAGCCAATAAAATCTACGTAGGAAACACAAGATTTTTTGGGGATTACTAATATGTGCACAGGTGCTGATGGATTGATGTCGTGGAAAGCGAGTACATGATCGTCTTCGTACACCTTTTTAGCAGGTAACTCCCCTCTTAAAATACGGGCAAAGACATTGCTATCATCGTAGCTCGACAAATCGTTCTCCTTCCCTGAACCAATGCCAGATGAGCTGTCGTGATCAGAGGTTTTCATGCGTCCCCTAATAACAGTTGCTACCTAGAAGCACCCGTCCCCCGCTGCGATTGCGCAGTTGGAGATACTGAAGGCTGCTGTGGTATCGTAGTGTCAGCAACACTAAAGGATTCAACCGCATCCAGCCCTGCTGCAGCGTCTTCCAGAGAGATATCAGTCATGGCTACACGGCCTTTCTTTGCTAACTTTGCATCACCTAATGACGGCGTACTTCCTTCTTGCAGAAATTGGGACTGCATTGTAGCAGGATCAGTGCTGCGCCCTGCAGCAGAAAAAGAAGACGGAATAGTAGCTCCACTCATGGAAAAACTTGCATCCGGCAATTCTGGATCACCTGATGCTGTACGAACCATATCACTATCAACCGATGAAGAATCTACTCCCTCGCGCCTCACAGGGTCTTCTGCTCTGGTGCTGTGCACATCCACTGGATTATTTCTTGCGGCCCCAACATCACTGTGAGTAACCTTATCTTCCTCCACAGCAGACGATAACCCCGGAGGCCTCTGTGTATCTGTTACACTCATACCGTCCAACTCGGCACTACTTCTCTTTTTAAGTTGCTCAGAAATAGCCTTTACAAGCTCAGGATCTGATACCCTCAGTGCTTTAAATACTTGCTGAAGCTCATTCATTATATCCTGCTCGCTCTTATCAGCGACGCCAATTTTTATCACGAGAACTCTCGAGAAGCCGTCGTGAGATCTCTCTATAGATAAAGACCCGCCGTTACTTTCTAGGTAATTCTTGAGTTCGTAGAGCCTTGTATACTCTTCCTTACTCTTACGTGACATCGCAGACCTACTGGAGCTGTCCAATGCCTCTAATGCCTTCATCGGATCTGTAGTTTTTGTTGCTCCGGCACCGTCCACCACATCGAGTACCTTTAGTGCATCCTCGTCGATCAAGCCATCCATGAGACGCAACGAAAGACGTCCATCATGGGCAAACGACTGATTGAATACATTACCGCGACGTCTCTCAGACTGTGAACTTCTAATCTTGTCAGAATCCTCCTGTAAAGGCGCTCCTTTACCTATTGCTCTCAAAAACGCGTTCTTAATAACGCCAAAGAGACCTACTCTAGCACGGCCACCCTCCGTAGGGAAAAAAGGCAACGTAACAACCGCAAGGATAGCAGATGCCCTACTTAGCATCCTGTATCCGAATTCCCTGATCTTTTCCAGCATACAGACACCACAACTAATCCTCGAGTCTACAGCAAAACACCCAGGATGCAATAAACAAAAATATTAACCTTCACTATTGATGAAGAAATTTAAGTGGCAAACGCCAGCGTTGTATGTAAAATACACCAAAACCTAGCACGTTATCATTAAAAATGGATTATGGTAGATAGCAATAATACGGAGTATACGCCCGTTCTTAGGCAGTATAAGTCTTTAAAGGAGCAATATAAAGGATGTCTGTTGCTGTATAGGCTAGGGGATTTTTATGAGCTTTTTTTTGAAGATGCAGTAGAAGCGTCCAGGGTACTAGATATAGTGCTAACAAAAAGAAGTACTGGGGTACCAATGTGTGGAGTACCATGTCACAGTTATGAAAGCTACTTAGGAAAGCTGGTAAAGTTAGGCTATAGAGTCGCGATATGTGAACAAATTGAAACTGCCGAGGAGGCTAAAAAAAGGGGCGTAAGGACTTTGGTAAAAAGGGAAGTGGTCAGAGTCGTTACACCTGGGACCCTATTTGAGGATGGGTTTCTAGAATCTAGGGAAAACCACTACTTAGTCTGCGTATCTAGTCTAAAGAACGACAACAAATATGGAATTGCCTGGATGGAACTATCTACGGGGCTATTTAATGTGCGTACAGCTGGAATAGAGGACCTTGATAGTGAAATTCAGCGGCTGGAGCCCAGAGAACTTCTCATTTCAGATAAACTTCGGGAGGAAAAGTCTGTAGAGTTGGTGTTAAAAAGGCATCGGTGTCCGATTACAAGCCATGACGAAAGCTTTTTCGACCCTAATAGGGCGGGAAGGGTGCTATGTGAAGTTTATGGCGTGAATACACTGAAGGGTTTGGGTGACTTCAGTCCCGTGGAAATATCTGCCTGTGGATCGCTCGTTGAATACATAAGAATGACGCAGAGAGATAATTCCCCCAAATTTAATTATCCTAAGGCATTCGATAACGGTAGTTTTGTCGTCATAGATGGACCTGCGCTGAGGAACCTTGAGTTATTCAGCACACACTCTGGTGAGAAGAAGGGGTCTTTCATCAGTGCAATTGATCGCACAGTAACTCCTGGTGGTAGCAGGCTATTAAAGAGGTATTTAGCATTTCCAGCATCATGTCACACCGTGATAGGCAGGAGACAAGATGCAGTGGAATTTTTCGTGAACAACAGAGCGTTATGTGAAAATGTCAGGAAGGTTATGGGTGGCATTCCTGATATAGAGCGAATCTTGACTAGGGTCAGACTATCGAGGTGTTCTCCGAAGGACATTCATATGTTGGGCAATGCTTTATGCAGAATTTCTGCACTAGCAAAGATAATTGCCGAGTTTGAGCATGAGATTATTGCAAGAGTTTTGTTAGCGTTGGGTGAGCATTCTAATCTGATAAGGATTATAAGCGAGACCGTCATGGAGAATAATGAAGGGGTTACTCACAATGGTGGTTTCATTAATCCGAATTGTAATGAGCGTTTAAAAGAACTGATCCGCGTTCAGAATGCTAGCAATGAATTAATACAGAGGCTTCGTGACCGATACAGGGCACTAACGGGGATTAGTAGCCTAAAAATTTTGAGCAACAACTTACTTGGATATTACATCGAGATATCGTCGTCATACAGGGTGAATGATCCATGTTTTATACGTAGGCAGAGTCTTGCGAATAGTACTCGATACACCACTAATGAGTTGAAGGAGCTAGAGGAGCGCATAATATCTGCAAGGAGTGAGAGTGTAGAGTTGGAGGCAAAAATATTTCACGGTGTGTGTGCTCAGATTTCTAATGCTATGCAAAGCATAGGGATAGCAGCTGATATGTTAGCGGAACTGGATGTGCTTTCCGCGCTTGCTGAGCTTGCGGTGGAAAACAATTATATCAGACCAATAGTTGATGATAGTAAGACGTTCGAGATTAAAAACGGTCGCCATCCTGTCGTTGAAGAAGGTGTGAGTTTTGTGGCTAACGACTGCGACCTGTCGGAGGGAAGCCGCATTGCCCTTATAACAGGCCCTAACATGTCTGGTAAGAGTACATTTTTACGGCAAAATGTACTGATAGCCATTTTAGCACACATAGGTTCGTTTGTGCCTGCAACGAGCGCGCACATTGGAGTGGTAGATAAGATATTCAGCAGGGTTGGTGCATCTGATAACATATTTATGGGGCAATCCACGTTTATGGTAGAGATGGTTGAGACTGCTGCCATATTGAACCAGGCCACCGACAAGTCTCTTATTATCTTGGACGAGATTGGAAGAGGTACGGGGATAAATGATGGGTTGTCGATAGCGTTGGCTACTCTAGAATATATTCACAACGTAACGAAAAGCAGGGCTATATGCGCGACTCACTATCACGAGCTACCTAAAATGAGTTCATATTTGGAAGATGTGAAGTTTTATTGTCTCAAGATAGAGGAGTGGAAGGGCAGGGTTGTACTAATGCACAAGTTGGTGCCGGGTATCTCGGATAAATCTTACGGTATACACGTTGCTGAATTGGCTGGATTTCCGAAATGTGCTCTAGAAAGGGCAAGGTTTTTCATGGACAAACTTAATAATACGCACGACAGCATTGATGAGGAAAATGGCGTGCAAGCGGTGAGCGTATAAGATAAGCAAATAGCAGTAACGGCGGGTCCAGGACTGATAGGATCACTAATAGTAGGTGTGATGTT
>NZ_JAWLNY010000028.1:0-13317 GCF_036903315.1 Anaplasma bovis
AGAGAGCGTGTTTTTGTTAGTGGAAGTGTTCTCTCATATGCGTGGCTTCTTGGTGATAAACCTATATATAAAGGTGATGAGAAGGGGCGAGAGTTTGCTGGTGCTTTGTACGGAGATAAGTTGGGTGGTAAGCGTAATGTGCGTTACAACATGGAAGTACTCAGAGCTTCAGGTGATGATTTTTCTGTGTGGGGGGCTTCTCATGACGCACTTCTGAAGGTGGGGGTGTATTCTAGGGTTGACGGTTATGATGCCGCATATGGCGCGGACTTTTCACTCGTGGTTCCAGGTGGTACTGGTGGGAGTATTGTGGGTTACGGTAGAGGTGCTACTGGAAGTAGGGTGTTCTTTGATACGGTGTATGGAAATTTTTCTATGGGGTACCAGGAGGGCGTAGAAACTGCTTTAAAAGTTGACGTACTGAACTCTCTGCCGGGCGCAGGCAATGGCTCCTGGGGCAGGCACATTATGCGGTTTCTTAAGTATTCTGATGCTGCGCCTTTCCATGTGTATCCGGGGCTGTACAGTGAAAATCTGTTTAGATCTATGGCATGGAAAGATGCTTCTAAGGATCCTTTTTCTGTTCGTTTTAAGGATGTTGTTACTACAATTCCCCTTAGGCTGTCTTACGTTTCTAAAGATATAAACGGGTTTCAGTTTGGTGTAAGTTATGCTGTTGCTGGCTATAGGGACGATTTGTTTAAGGGGGGGGATTTTCAAACTTCTAATGTAGTTTCCAAAATTGACTCGCTGGACGATCAGAAAGCGGAAAACCCAAATGTTATAGCCGTGAGGGCTATTTCCCTTGGTGAGCCTCGCTTCGATCTTGGTCCTGTATACAAGAATGTGTTGGGTGCTGCGTTACGCTATGAGTTACTTTCTGATGATGTAAAGGTGGCTTTGTCGTTTGCTATAGAACATGGGGACGCTAAGAAGCATGATAAGTTGTCCGTGTCATCTACTATGTCGGAAGGTAAGTTTTTTATAGAATATGATGAGTTGGCTGCATACTCAGTTGGTATGGAAGCATTGTATAGTGGGATTCTTAAGGTAGGTTTTAACTATGGTTATTTAGGAAAGTCTGGGCGCCCGAAGACATTTACTGGTAGGGACAGTCATGGGTATATTGTCCGCAATGTGCCTTATCTCAATTATAGGCCTTCCTACTATTTTGCTTCTTCGCTTGGATATCTATGGGGTTCTTTTTCAGCTAGTGTGATGTGTTTTGTGAGTAAGGTGGGCTATACAGCTCCTGCGGCTGTTGCTTCAGAGCCTGATCTATTTTCGGAGTTGAAGATAGTGAAGGAGGGTGGTAGTAAGAGCGAGGAGTTTAAGTCGCTGTTTGATGGTGAGAATGTGCTTACGGATTTTGTGCTTGGATTTGGTTATGATATGTACAGGAAGGGTAGGGCTAATGTGCAGATGTTTATGAATTGCCATGTCTTTTCTTCATCTCAGAAATTTAACGTGCACAAATACTTGGGTGTAGAAGATAAGAGCAAGCAGTTCGAGCATGTTGCTACTCATAAGAATGGCTATGAGGGGGTTATGGCCTTTGGGGGACTTAAGTTTACCTTTTAGGCATAATATTATTTAGCATACATTCACATATGTATGCTCTCTCTATTCTCCTAGGGAGGAGGAATTTAGGGGTGTTCCTGAGGTTCCTTCTCCCCTCGTCTTTTGTTTCCGCGCTGAGTTCGTTTAATTATATTTTCTGCCCTTCCTTCAATGTGAAGCGTCTTCTTAGAAAGCTTGTTCTGATTGGATGTATTCTCAGTATGAAAGTTTTCTAGAAGCTTGAAGCATGTGTGTAAGTTTCTCCTATATTTAAAGATCGTAAAAAGACCCAAATATTTTTAAGTATTTGTATTCTCTAGGAGAAATCCTAAATGATTTCTAATTATTATTGTGTAAATTTCCGTTATTCACTAGGATCATTCCAGTATATCCTAATTAATTCCTTGACAGTCATATTATACCTTATTAAGTATAGGCCGTACACTTAGTATAGTTTCTGGTAATATGAAAATGACAAGAGTTTCTTTATGCACTGCTCTTGCATCGCTGATGATGTTCTACGGGATCGGTGATGTATTTGCTTCTTCTAATCAGGGGAAGATACAAAATAGTTACAATAGTGCCGCACAAAAGCGTGTAGCGAATATTGAACGCCAATCTGATACTTATTTTGGAAAATCCATTAATGTGGGAGGATCCATAATGTCTCATGGATGGTTAACATTCAGGGATAATTACTACCATAAGCAAGGTTTTCTTACGGGAACCTATCTATCTCCTGAAGACCTCAGAGCATGCGGAGTGTCAACTGATGCCGTGTTATATGCAGACGCTCAGGGTAAAAATGATGCTCTTGGTATATACTATGGTGGCAGCGTGGAGTTGGATCTTCCATACGTACAAAAGGATGATTATGTCTCTTTCAGGAGCGTAAACAATAGAGGTGCAAAAGTATATTTGTATACTTCTCTAGGTGATTTGGGATTTGGTTATCAGCCTGGAGTTGATTCAGTAATGAAAATTGACGCTTTCACAATAGGGGCGGGAGACAATAGCAACCTTTGGATGAGATATGTAAATTTGAGGGGTATACGAGACACAATTACAAATCATCCAGTGGCGCTTCCTATGGAGCTTAAGAAAAGATATCTTGAAAATGTTTTTTACCTATCTACTGGTCTATACAGCGAAGGCATGTTCGATGGAAGCAATAGATTTTCGAGGTCTAAAGCTAAGCAAGGCAACTCTTCATTCAAGAGTATAACGAACTCCTTACCAATAAGGTTTTCTTACGTTTCAACAAACTTGGGCGGATTAAAGTTGGGTATTAGCTATGCGCCGTTTGGTTATGAGGAGAATGGAGTCATAGTTGCTCACAAGAGTGCCATACAAGAAAGAAAAATGGCTGTGCTGAAAGCTGATAAAATGCCAAGAGGTTTTGGTAGCGAAAATGCACAAAGTAAAGAATGGAGTGTACCTGTTGAGGGACGCAGTTCAGTGCGCCTATTGATGCCTATGTACGAACAAGTAGTGAATGTTGCAATGACCTACGACACGCGCATAAAGGATATAGATCTGAAACTGTCTATGACTAGTGAATATGCTAAAGCTAAGGTCAGATTACTTTCTGGCGAAGTTGAAATGCCCAAAATTGCTTTTCCAAAAATGGATAACATAAAGAATGTAGCTTTTGGTGGACTGCTCAATTACAGAGGGTTCAAGGTTGCTTTTTCTTATGGATATCTGGGTAGGATTGACAAAGTAAACAACATGTACAGCTGGGATGAGGCTAACTCTAAATTCACGCTTGATAAAAATGACAAGATAATCATCAATACTGATAGCACATACTTTTGGACTATGGGTGGAGGATACGAGTACAACGGGCTATATCTTTCTGCAATCTATAGAGGAAGTAACTACAGTGGTAATAGGCTAGATGAAGTTTCTTTCGGTGTTGAATATGATATTTCCGATCATTCTACAAAGGTAGAGTATAAGATATTTGCGAACTATCATAACTTCATTGCTTCGTCTGATACAGTCTTGAATCCTTTGGAAACAGACGGACAAAACACAGGGCAAGTGCTGCTTTCTGGTATAAGGGTTAAATTCTAGTTTTGTCTATAGGAACGTGCTAGTGTTATTTACGTAATAGAAGGGTTTGCAATGTTGTTGTTTAGCCCTTCTATTTCTCTTTTTGTGCCTTCCTACTAAGATGAAATCTTCTCCCATTGACGCAATTTTTCTCCTACATAAACCTAACTAAAACGTCTGCTACCCTGTCACGTAGAAATGCAGCCTTTTTATGCGCTCTTTCTCGCCAAGTGTTTCCATAACCTCACAGATATTAGGTGCTGCAAATCTTCTGACTATAGCCGCTTTTAACATCTGGAATATATCACTTACTTTTGTGCTTCTTAGATCTGTGCAGCCCATTGACTTTGTGGAATTATACGCCTTGGTTCTGCTCCTTCACTTTGTGAGTGGTTTATCTACTATTGCAAAGTCTTGTCTAATTTAGGAGATTTCTCTCTGCATATAACTTCACTAAAACTTCTGCTACTCTGCAACGTGGAAATTTAGCCGTTTTATGCACTCTTCCTCACCAAGTATTTCCATAACCTCACAGATATTAGGTGCTACAAATCTTCCTACTATAGCTGCTCTTAACATCTGGAATATATCACTTACTTTTGTGCTTCTTAGATCTGTGCAGCTCTTGACTTTGTGGAATTATATGCCTTGGTTCCGCTCTTTCACTTTGGCAGTAGTTTACCTGCTACTGCAAAGTCTTCTCTAATTTAGGAGATTTCTTTCTGCATATACTCACTGAAACTTCGGCTACTCTGCAACGTGGAAATTTAGCCTTTTTATGCACTCTTCCTCACCAAGTATTTCCATAACCTCACAGATATTAGGTGCTACAAATCTTCCTACTATAGCTGCTCTTAACATCTGGAATATATCACTTACTTTTGTGCCTCTAAGATCCGACAGCCCCTTGACTGTACTAGACAATGCATCCCGCCTCCAGTCTTTCACTGCAGAAATAGCGTGTAGAATATCTTTAAGCAGGATTTTATTTGATTGTATAAACTTCAGCGCTTCTTCATCTGTGGATATTGGAACATTCTCCACATAAAACAGCAAACACCTCGCAAGCCCATCCAGAGTTTTTGTTCTTTCAAGCATTCTGTTTATTCCTAAAGATAGGCGCGTAATTTTATACTCCTCAAGTTCAAGTACATCGTTTTTCAATTCCTTCTTCAAAAATGGTAACACCATGTCCAACATGTCTGATGTTTTCATCTGTCTCATGTAATGATGGTTTAAAAATAAGAGTTTTTTGCTATCTAAACACGCTGGGGATGTGCCAATATTGTCCACAGAGAAGAGATCCAGGGCTTCTTCCATGGATACTATCTCCTTGTCCATGTAACTCCAGCTCATTCGTAATATGTAGTTACATATAGCTTCCGGCAAGAACCCTAACTCTTTATATCTGTATATTCCTGGTACATTATTTCGCTTTGATAGCTTGTTTCCATTTTCGTCATGGATCAAAGGTATATGAAAAAATTTCGGACTTTCCCATCCTAGAGATTGGGCAAGCATAATCTGTTTGTGAGTATTTGTTATGTGATCAGAACCCCTTATAACATGCGTAATGCCCATGTCATGATCATCAACAACCACTGCAAGAAGATAAGTAGGTGTGCCGTTTGAGCGCAGAATGACCATATCGTCAATTTGGCTACTGTCTACTGATATTTCCCCATATACGCCATCTAAGAAGGATATTTTTCCATCTTGTAAATTTTTGAGCCGTACAACACCTGGTGTTTCATGTTGTACGTGGTGTGCATCTCTCCACGGACATACATGCCTATATTGCTCTCCAGAAGCTTCAGATACCATTCGTTGATTTGCTATTTCACTTTCTGAACAATAGCAAAAATAAGCTTTGCCCGATTTTACTAGTTGCGCTGCTATTTCTACATGCCGATCTATTCTTGTTGACTGCTTGACTAACTCATCATCGTGAGTCAACCCAAGCCATGACAGATCATTTATTATACTTTCAGTAAGTGCTTCTGACGATCTGCTTTTATCAGTGTCTTCTATTCTCAACAGAAACTTTCCGCCATTTTGTCTGGCAAATAGCCAATTGAAAAGTGCAGTCCTCGCTCCTCCTAAGTGCAATTCTCCTGTAGGTGATGGAGCAAATCTAGTAACAACTCGCACTACTTATATCCAAAAAATTTCCAAGTGTGGATGATATAGCGAAAAACTGCTTATAGCAATTTAACAAGACTTCTAATAGCAGGAAATAATAAAGTTCTACACATAAGAAGTGAAAACTGCTATCTAATCTCTGTGCCGTTACCGAGAATCGAACTCAGGTTTCGTCCTTACCAAGGACGCGCTCTGCCACTAAGCTATAACGGCGAGGGTCGAATTGTAGTTTTTTGTGATGAGTAAGTCAAAGAGAAATGTGAATACAGAAGAGAGAAAGAAGAAACTAGCTAAGCTTCTGAAAGAAAACATAGCGCGCAGAAAAAGAAAGAAAACTGGCCAGACAGAAGATGCCGGAGCTTCCAGAAGTTGAAACTATAGCAAGGTTTCTTGCTAGTAATATCATCGGTAAGTTTGTAAACGGCGTCGTAGTACGCAGGAGGGATTTAAGGACGGTATTGCAAGATGACTTTGAAGATTTACTGATAGGCAGATGCATAAGTGGAATTGAAAGAGTTGCAAAATACCTCATTCTAGTTCTGGATAATGGAATGAAGGTGGTTTTCCATCTTGGCATGAGTGGAAAACTCATACATACGCAGAATAGTGAAATAACTAAGCATCAACACATCATATTTCTTCTTGATGATGGCAGTAGGCTGATTTTTGATGATGTGCGCAGGTTCGGATCTGTGCGTATATGTGATGGTGAATGCTACGAGTCGCTGCTAGAAAAAATAGGTCCAGATCCTCTGTCTTCTGACTTCAACGCAGAATACATAATGCGTACCTGTAGTAAAATGAGCATCAAGGGCTTTCTTATGGATGCCGCATCAGTTGCTGGAATTGGTAACATATATGCATCAGAAATTCTCTTTAGAGCTGAGATTTTGCCTTCCAGGAAAGTGTCTACACTCTCGCATACAGAATGCGCACGTATTGTGGAGGCTACCAGGTACGTGCTAAATCTGTCGATATCAGCTGGAGGATCAAGCATAAAAGATTACAAAATTCCCAGTGGAGAAAAAGGAAGATTCCAAGAAAACTTTATGGTTTATGGGAGAGGAGGAAAGGAGTGTTACATATGTGGAGCGGAGGTAAGTGCTGAAAAACAGGATGGAAGAAGCACATTTTTTTGTATTAAATGTCAAAAATAGGGGGCACAGATAGCTCACTAAGAGTGTTAAAGAAGAAAGAAGTTTTCTTCTTGTGGTAATTTATGTATTCTATAGTAGGGCGCACTTGGGGTGCGTTGAAATAAAGTTATGAGAGTAGTGCACTCTTTTGGTGTGCTTTATCTTAGTGTCATAGGCGACATATCTACGCAAGGTTGCATAAGTGGTGGTTTTGTGATCATGTGGGGTGTGATTAGCTAGTGATCAAGTCTTAAAGAGGTGTACTATGAATGCCACTGTGCTTCAGGAGTTAAAGAAGAAAAAGTCTGAGGTAATGCTGGGTGGTGGAGAATCCAAAGTTGATAAACAACATAGCAGAGGCAGGCTTACCGCGAGGGAAAGACTGGATGTGTTTTTGGATCCCGGATCATTTCAAGAATATGGGGTGTTTGTAGAGCACAGATCCGTGAACTTCGGCATGGATGAGGTAAAAATCTCCGGTGATGGCGTGGTGGCTGGCTGCGGTACTGTCCATGGACAGAGGGTATGCGTTTACTCACAAGATTTCACTGTATTCGGTGGTTCTTTAAGTGAAATGAATGCAAGAAAGATATGTCGTGTTATGGATATGTCTGCATCTATAGGTGTTCCTTTGATAGGCATAAACGACTCTGGTGGAGCTAGAATACAGGAGGGCGTTGATTCGCTTTCAGGATATGGAGAGATATTTCAACGTAATGTTGATATGTCTGGGGTCGTGCCGCAAATATCTCTTATCATGGGGTCATGTGCTGGGGGTGCGGTATATTCTCCGGCATTGACTGATTTTACCTTCATGGTGAAAGGGTCTTGCATGTTTGTTACAGGCCCTGATGTAATAAAGAAAGTCACATTTGAGGAAGTTACTCAACAGGATTTGGGTGGATCTTCTGTTCACACGCGTAAGACTGGGGTTGCTGACTTGGCTTTTAGCGATGAGATTGATGCTTTAACTGAGGTTAGAAAGTTCCTCTCTTTTGTGCCTTCCAACAACAAAAGCTTGCCCAGATTTATTCCCACCGCAGATCCAGCAGATAGGGAAAGTCCTTCGCTTAACACCCTAGTTCCGAAGAGTAGTGGTGTTTCCTACGATATGTATGAGCTTGTAACCAATATTTGTGACGAAGAGATCTTCTTTGAGATAAAGCCGGACTTCGCCAAAAATATCATAGTTGGGTTTGGCAGGATAGGAGGGCATACTATAGGGATAGTTGCCAACCAACCGAAACATCTTGCTGGGTGCCTGGATATAGATTCGTCAAGAAAGGCAGCTAGGTTTGTCAGATTTTGCGATGCTTTTAACATACCTATTGTGACATTAATTGACGTGCCTGGATTCCTTCCTGGTACATCTCAGGAGTATTCTGGAATCATCAGTCATGGTGCAAAGTTGTTATACGCATATGCAGAGGCGACGGTGCCCAAGATCAGTGTTGTGGTCCGCAAGGCATATGGTGGGGCCTACATAGTTATGAACTCTAGGCACTTGCGAGGTGACGTAAACTATGCTTGGCCAACTGCGGAGATAGGGGTAATGGGGTGCGAGGGTGCGGTAAGTATCATTTTTCGTAGAGAGAAGGATGAAGAGTACCTAAAAACCCTGGTTAAGGAGTATAACGAGAAAGTTATTAACCCATATGTAGCTGCATCTAGGGGTTTTATAGATGACGTTATAGTGCCCTCCACGACTAGGGCGCGTATATATTCCTCTTTACGCATGTTGCTAGATAAGAAAGTTGATAGGTTGTGGCGCAAGCACGATAATCTGCCACTGTAGCATATTACAGTGCAGTTTTTTTTGCTGAGACCTCTAATTTTCCTTCCAGCTGTTGCATCTTAAATTCTACTTTTTCTCATCTTCATGAGAAGGCTGAATCTGGTTCAGCGCTGTAGCCTGGTGATTTGCAATTAGTGCATCTATAAATTCGTCTAAATCGCCCTCCTTCAGTATATAGTCAAGCCTATGTGACGTTACATTTATCCTGTGATCCGTTATTCTGGATTGTAGAAAGTTATAGGTGCGTATACGCTCCGATCTGTCACCAGAGCCTATCTGGCTCTTGCGCATAGTTGATATTTCCTTTTCTATTTTTTGCTTTTCTAGGTTGTAAAGTCTTGCCCGCAGTACTTTTAGAGCCTTACTTTTGTTTTTGTGCTGAGATTTCTCATCTTGCTGAATTACGACTATCCCAGATGGTATGTGCGTGATCCTAACTGCACTATCTGTAGTGTTCACAGATTGTCCGCCAGGACCGCTGGAACGGTACACGTCTATTCTAAGGTCTTTTTCATCTATTTTTAAATCTACGTCCTCAACTTCTGGCAATACCGCTACTGTGGCTGCAGAAGTGTGAAGTCTTCCAGAAGCTTCGGTTTCAGGGACCCTTTGTACCCTATGCACACCAGATTCAAACTTAAGTCGTGCAAAAACATCCTTCCCTACCACAGAAATGGACGCCTCCTTGTATCCTCCAATACCTGTAGGAGACATGCTAATATGCTCCACCTTCCAGTTTTTGCGCTCTGCATACTTTATGTACATGCGATACAGGTTATATACAAAAAGAGCGGCTTCTTCTCCCCCTGTGCCCGCTCTAATTTCTAGTATGGCACTTCGCGAATCATCCTTATCTTTGGGCAATAGTGAGAGTTGTATATTATGCTTAACTTTAGGCAATAACTTTTGCTTTGTGTGAAGCTCATCTTTTGCGAGAGAGCGCAATTCACTGTCAGTGTCGGGAGAACTCACTAATTCTTCCAATTCTGCAATATCTTTCTGTATAGACTTATATTCTTCTATCAAAGAAATGAGCGGTAAGAGCTCAGAATACTCCCTTGAAGTATCAGCAAATACCTGTCTTTCCATACGTTCAGGGTTTGACAGCTGCTGTTTCAAAGTGCGAAACCTCTCACACAGCCCCTCTAGGCTGCTCTCAAAACTCATAAACTTACCTTACGTTCTAATACTAAGGATGGAATACCAAAAGAATGGTTTTATCAACAACAAAAGCACGACAACAAGGGGGGATTGTAAATTTTTCTCTCCCCAATTGCAACTATATATAGAATTTGCTTAATAAATGTTTACAAGTTAAACGGAGCTATCATAGCGCTTTCTGCGTTACCCATCCTCTTTATCTCTAGGTATAACATCGCACAATAGTCTATATATAGGTGGTGGAGGCATGTTTCGTTATTACGCGTGGCTTTTTATTTGTGCTCTGAGAGGGAGAATGTTTCGCAGTTGTAAGTTTTTTTGCAGTGCCTACGACAAGAAATCATTTCCGAGTTTAGGTGTTCCAGAAATAGCATTTATTGGACGCTCAAATGTGGGAAAGTCTAGCCTAATAAATGCGATTACCAGTAACAGGCATAATGCAAGAACATCATCGAGCCCAGGGTGTACGCGTAAAATAAATTTCTACCTGAAAGAAGGTCATGTAGCGCTAGTTGACCTGCCTGGATACGGGTATTCTAAAGCCAGTAAAGAAGAGGTGCATTACTACTTAGAGATGATAAGATATTACCTAAGCAGTAGGGAAGCTTTACATAGATTGGTTTTGCTTATAGATTCAAAGGTGGGTCTAAAGGACATAGACATAGATTTCTTAGAGTGGATAGAAGCATGTGGTGTTAATTATAGCATAGTGCTCACCAAAGCAGATAGACTATCTGAGAGCAAATTGCATGCTATGGTATCTTTAGTGCAGGACCAAGTGCGTAATTTTTGTCTGGTGCTTTATCCAATAATGGTTGTTAGTGCAAAGTCTGGTAATGGAATAAAGGAGTTAGCTCGTGAAATTTCAAAATGTATCTAGTGAGAATTGTGAAATGAGCTCATTAGGCGCTGTTGTAGATGGTAAAGCTTTTGAGAATGACAAGTGGTTAAACGAGGCGCGTGTTCTGTCTGAATCTATCAGATGTGCACAGCAGTTTTCAGGTGAAACCTTTGTTATAAAGTACGATGGTGCCGCCATGAAAGACAAGGTGTTATCCGAAAGTTTTGCTAGTGACGTCGTGCTGCTAAAGCAAATAGATATCAATCCTGTGGTCGTTCACGGTGGTGAGCACAGGGTGAGAGAGGTCTTAGCGAAGTTTGATAAAGGAGATGGGCTTTTTGTAAATGAAGTGCGAGTTATAGACTCAGATACCTTAGAGATCGTGGAGATGGTGTTATCTGCTTTAGTGAATAAGGAAGTTGTTCAATTAATTAACGAGAACGGTGGATTTGCCGTCGGTATTAGTGGCAAAGATGCATGTTTGGTAGAAGCGAGGAAGACGTGTTTTACTGCACATGACGGAGAACCTAGTAACGTAAAGAAGATAATGGATATGGGCTTTGTGGGAGAGCCCAACGTGGTCAATACTGACATGCTCTTTTTTCTAGAAGAGTCTGATTTTATTCCTGTCGTCTCTCCAGTTTGTAATGGTCCTAACAAGGCTACATACGTTGTGAGCCCTGATTTAATGGCAGGAGCTATTGGGTCTTCTGTATCTGCGGCAAAGTTGATCATCGTAACTGATGATATCGACTATATAAAGGGTTTGTGCGACAAGGAAGACCTATCCGCTGAGATTTTAGCCGACAGAGTGGAAAAATTACTAAATGATGGGTCTGTGCAAAGAGAGTCTGCTGCTGCTGATTCCATGCTACGGTCGTGTGTAAGATTTGTGAGGGAGACTTGCGGCACTGCCCACATTGTAGACGGAACGGTTCCTCATGTGCTGCTTTCTGAGTTGTTTACGACTCGTGGCATGGGTATAAGAATCTGTTGTGATTTTAACAAGGACTGATCCTTATTTCCCCTTGGCTCCGCATCTTATGGGGATGGTGCTTTCGTGTTTGTAGATGAGATATGGACTCTATGGATGACAAGAAAAAGAAAGTAGTTGAGTGGTTTTCTACTCTCAGGGATATGATAGTTGACGAATTTTTCGTCATAGAATCAGAGTACTCCAGCAAAGCTCCTGATATCAAAAAGAAAAAGTGGGAAAGAAGCGGTGGAGGCGGAGGAGAATCTATCATAATTTCAGGATCTGTATTTGAGAAAGCAGGGATAAACTTTTCCACGGTGCACGGGGAACTGGAAGAGTCATATGTGCAGGAAGTATTGGGAGCGGATAAGAGTGAGAGAGGTTTTTGGGCTACTGGAGTATCGGTGATAGTTCATCCTATGTCGCCTTTCGTTCCTGCCATTCACATGAACACGCGGTTTATAAGCACGTCGTGCTGGTGGTTTGGCGGTGGTACAGATTTAACACCCACATATGAACACGAGGATGATACGGCTTTTTTCCATGATAGTTTATGTAGTATGTGCAACAAGTTTGATTCTCAGTACTATGAGAAATTCAAAAAGGATTGCGATGAGTACTTTTATCTTCACCACAGGAAAGAGCCCAGAGGTGTGGGGGGCATATTTTACGACCATCTACAGGGAGATTTTGAAAGTAGTTTTGCTTTTACTCAAGCGGTTGGAAGATGCTTTTTATCTATCTATCCGGTGATAGTAAAGAAGAGAATGCACATAAAATGGAATCAAGAAGACAAGGATAAACAATTAATCAAGCGTGGCAGATATGTTGAATTCAATCTTCTCTGGGATAGAGGGGTAAGATTTGGAGTCATGACGGGGGGAAATCCCGACGCAATAATGGCATGTATGCCCCCTGTGGTTAAATGGGAGTAGTGTTCCTAGAGTCTTAAAAATTTTAGAATTTAGTAGTTGCCTTGATTAGGGCATAATGTAAGCTAGCGCAATCAGCCTTGGGGATGAATATGTTGAGGTTTGTGCTTATTATCGTAGCTATTGCTGTGGCGTTCATTTCTAAGCACGCGCATATACCTATGCTACTAAATGTTGCTGAAAGCATAAGTTACGTTTTTATCAATGTGCTTAGGTTGATCAGTATACCGATAGTTTTTTTATCTATTCTATCTACATTTTCAGGGTTCAAGAATCCAAAGGATGCCAAGTGGCTTATTGGTAATACCATCTTTAATACTCTACTCACAACGTCTATTGCCGCGGTTGTAGCGCTGATAGTGTATAAAATTGTGCTACCTGTTAGGAGTGGAATCGACATACCTGAGGCAGGAATACTAGGTGATACAGTGGGAGACAGGTGGGATCTGGGTAAGTACTTATCATCTATTGTGCCTGATAATTTTGCCAAGGTATTGTTGGAAAACAACATAATAGCAAGCATGTTAGCGGCTTTTCTATTGGGTACGGGAAGCATGTTTGTTGCTCAAGAGAAAAGGGAGGTTTTACACCAGTTTTTCTCGGCAGTTTTTGAAATGATGATACAGGTTGCTGGTTTCGTGACGAAATTCATGCCTATTGCTGTATGGGCATTTGTGACGATTTTTTTATCATTATCAGATGAGCCTGATTTCTCA
>NZ_JAWLNY010000029.1:0-13233 GCF_036903315.1 Anaplasma bovis
AGCAGATACTTCTGGGCCTTTTGAAATTCCTTCGCTAGCTGATGCAGGTCCCGATTTAACAGGGGGTATTGCAGATGGTGCTTCTTGCTTTGTCTCGACAGGACTTGTAGCAAGAGAAACGAGGCGAGAGGGAAACCTTGCACTAATTAAGTTGTATACGTTACCTTTGCGTTCATCCTGCATGTCTCGTATGAAGTCATTGATAACTCCTCCTATACTTTCATAGCAATAGATATTGAACCTATTGTTAAGAGAAAACAATGATGAAAGCATGTACAAAGGTGCTATAAGGCCTGCAAAAGGAAGAGAAAGTACTCTGTACAAGGTAGCAAGAGCGAAGTGCAGAGAATGGCTTAAGGAGGTAACTACCAATCTGTACGGTAATTTGAAGATTAACAAAGCCGCTTTTGCACCTACTCCGGTAAGTGTTGATAGCTCCTCCTTTGCGTTTTTTAGTACTCCATATAGATCTAGTATCGTCTCCTTACAGATGGATAATGTGAGCCCTATATATGAGACGATAGAAAAGACTGGTAGGACGATTAGAGTAAGAACTATCCCTAAAGGGAGTCCAATAGCAAGGAAAATACTATTAATCAGAGAAAGAACAAGGGTTTTTAAGAGCTCCCCGACTGTTGAGAAGACATTTTTGATCTTGTCGTCCAAAGTGCTAACAGAAGGCACTATATGTCTTGTCAACCTATTGTTAATAGTAGCACGTAGAATATAGGAAATAAGACCTAGCAACTTATCTGTTAGATATCCAAAGACTTTGCTAACTGGAAAAGTGATAACAGTGCTTACAAGAGCGAAGAAAAGATCAGTAGGGAGAATTGTGAACGAGGCAACGGTAGCAGCTTCCAACGGGATACACCGCAACGGATTGCCCAAATTTACTCTCGGAGATACCATAATTATAACCAATAAAATTTCACAAAATACTATAGGCACAGACAACTATCCAAGGTTGCCGCAATGCACCGATGTGTAATAAATATATCACTAAATTACATAAAATCCCATATATATTCATACAGTGATATATATGCACTACTACTGTCCGCTGTTTTTACCATATATTAAGTGTTAATAGTGTGTAATTTACATTGTCCAGTTTTGTCATCATACAATAGCTATGTAGTGGATGATCGGTGGTCTTCCTTTTCGATGTCTTCTAGGACTAAAGGTTAAAATACAAAAGCGAAGATATGGATTTGAAAAAGAAGATACGAGTACTGGAAATGCAAAGATGAGTGCGCATATAAAGCAGCCATAGGGTAGGAGCTGTACAGTAGTGTCAATGAGATATAAAGTTGAGGAAAGAATAGTAGTTGCAGTTTTACAAGCTTTTCTTAGGTATTGTTGTTAGAAACATAGGCTTAAGAGGATACTCGGTAGAACAATAGATAACAAAGTAGCGATCACGGCGGAGTATGGCTTGATATATTGTACTAGGTGCAGCAGTATTACACATTTCCGATAACCCTTTTGCCAAGGTTGCGAAGGAAAGGAAAAGTCCCATTGCCCTAAGTGGACGAGACAGGGGAAGGGTCCCCTGTCAAGCATATGTTATCTCCCCGCAGCACTAAATTGTTCCTGGGCTATATCTAAGTATTGATCTACAGACATAGAGATTTGAGCATTAAGCATGCTGCTAGGTTCGTCGCTATCGGCAGCAACGGATTTCAATTTTACAGACATACTAGGATAACCATCACATGCTTCCACTTCAAGAAACCTATCGGCAATGCTAAAAGATGGGTCATAGCGACGAATACCGGCTATGTGTTTGTGTACAATTCCGCTACTATGCGGCTCATTGTAGTCGTAGATGTTAAACTTGTTTTTAAGATCGAATGTAGATGCAAACACATATACAGGTACCATAAATGGCATGCACAGAATAGATAGTGCTGCATACGCTGCGTGTGTTGCAATGACAGCCGCCTTTGAAAGTGTTTTAGCAAAAAGTCCTGCATTTTCAGTTTGAGATGGCTCTGCAGACGGATTTGTTTGATTTATTCCCTTTAAAACGCTAATGGTATCATCAATAAATTTTAGGACGGGAACTACTATTGCACCGATAACGGCAAACACTAAGGGTGTACATACTATTAAGAGGCCCAATGTAGCAAAAGCTAGTGAACAAAAGAGTACTTTCAGAATTGTGCCAAAGACGTCGCATGCTTTTTTGATATTGCTATCCCAGTTACGAACTGAAGGAACTATGCTTTGTGTGAAACTATTAATAATAGCGGTACTTAGGACCTTATGAGACAGAAGAGCAAGTTTTTCTGTTGCAGCTGTAACATTACTTAGAACGCCCTTAAACGCCATAATCTGCGGAGTGTGAGCAATTTTGACAAATGGAAGTGTTACAGCTGATACAAAAGCTGCGTATACCACCAATGAGGTGGAAAGATATTCTAGTCCCGCTCTTGGAGAACTGAATTTATGGAGAAATTTTTTAATGTTCATACGATGACCAACAAAATTTTACAAAGTTACAAAAAAACCATTGGATACCTATATTTTCGAGCAATAGGTTGTCCGTAGGTATGTTGTAAATATATAACTAAATTGCACAAGTTGCCACAAATAACCCATTATGTCACATATATGCACCATAATATGCCGCATGTGCCGCACATTTCCTAGTGAGAATTCGATTGTGCGCAATTACAGAAAGCTACGCTCTCCAATCGCATCGGAACTATGACACATGTCACTGGTTAGGTATAGAACAGGTTCCGGTGAGACCGCGAGCTAACCTACGGTGGGGTGGTGGTTTCGCGCAGTAATCTACGGCTTAAAAATGATGAAATTCGTTATCTCATGCTGTCCATTAGAACGACTACGAATACTGAGTGTAATGCATTGTTCTTGAATGGAGTGGTGTAGGGGGCTGCCATAAAAACAGGGAGTGCTACTTTTCCAATGGGGTTACCCGTTGGCAAGATGGCTAAAGCACTTTGTGTCTTACGGTTAAATGCTATATGGCTTAGGGTAGGGGGGCTGTACCCTCAAATATGGGAACACATACCAAGTTACACTAACAGAGAGAGACTCCACTCGCGTTTCCCTTCACTGTGTCCCATGCACTTTTTTCTAGGTTACACTAACAGAAACCCGCTGCACATAAATTGCAACGAAGCATTACCGCTCTTCTACGGTTAGATGATTGCAAAAGTCGCCGATATAACATGGTCCAGCCGAGTAGGAAGGGGCTCTGCCGAACTAACATAGAGTACCACGGTGGAACAATAACTATAGTTTGTTCCCTATACTGCTATTGGAACGACGACAAGAGAACTTTGTGTCTTACGGTTAAATGCTATATGGTCTTCCGGTAGAGGGAAAGGCACCACTCGCGGGGCGTCCTCCCTTTTGTCCTGCTACGCGCTATAGGCCGCGGGAGGCTCTACTCCAACAGCTCCTGCTACGTGGTCTGAATGTATGTGTTCCCATCACATATGGGAACACATACCAAGTTACACTAACAGAGAGAGGCTCTGCCGTGATCTTCACCTTGTTGCTTGCCACGCTCTCTAGATTAGACTAACAGAAATCTGCTGCACGTGCATCGCAACGAAGCATCGCCGCTTTTCTCTATGGTTGGATCAGGACAAATGTCGCTGATATGTGGCATGGCTCTGAAGAGTAGGGGGGGGGTACACTAGCAAGGGTCCTACGGCTGAACAATAACTATAGTTTGTTTCTTACAATGCTATTAGAACGACGACAAATACTGAGTGTCATGCAGTTGTTCTTGAATGGAGTGGGGTAGGGGCTTCCATACTAACCAGGAGTACTGGGTGAATAATGACGAGAGTCTGTTGTCCTATAAAGCACTGAGTGGAGAGAAAGGCACCACTAGGCAGGGCGTTCTCCCTTTTGTCTTGCTGCGCTATAGGCCGTGGTAGGCTCTACTACAACAGCTCCTGCTACATGCCGGGCGCACGTCCTGTTCCGGTACTATTCTCCCTGTTTAGTGAGGTCCTGGAAGACCAAGCAGAAGGAGCGGGAGTCGGAGTTATTGGTGTTAGAAAAGGATCAATGTCATCGATGTCATCCTCAAAGGACAGAGAGGACAGAGAGGCAATGCTTTCATACTCAAAAGTAGGCCCATCTAGCTCATACAAGGAACCATACGCCTGCATATCATCATGTGCTTTTGCAGTTACAGGAAGAAAGTCATTAATCGCATAGTGGCCCATTGTTTCTACGTTTTTGTCAATAGTGCTCTTTGATAAAGAACACAGTGACAGCAAAGTAATAGAGCCTGATATCGCAAGTGATATAGGCGCCACAAGCATGAAAACTGGTATGCATACTGCAAGGGCAATAACCTCACCCAAAGTTGATATCGTGCTGCTAACAAATGATACAAAAGCAGATGGTCTGTCGTTTAACTCTTTGGTAGACTTAGTTAATAAATCCTCTTCTGATAATGCGGCGAGAGGATCTCGTGGCTTGCCAACCTTTTTATTATGACCAAAAGACATAATTTCCTTAATGCAATTACCTATGCTTTCAGGTACGCTTGTTCTAAATGCGACACGAACACGTGCTACAGCATATCGTTCAATGGCAACAGTTGTACACAACAGGAAAAACAACGGGACAAAAGGCAAAGCTACTGCGCATAGGGCGATAGCAAGAGCGCTCATTACGAGAGTCTTAACCACGCACAACGTAGTCGCCACAAGCGATAATGTGGCGCACAACAAACGCAAAACGCCCTTTGTTACAGGGTGACGCTTTATGCATTGCGAGTAATCACTGCGTCCATTTTCATAAAGGGTAGTAAACCCTTTACGCCGTTTATTGCCCAAGTTTAGTATGTTTAGCAATACTTCTTCTTTATGGAGATAGCCTTCGACTGTTTGGCTAGGTAAGTTTGCAAGCGCACTCTGGGCAATTAAAATTCCTAGTGCTCTATACACATTTGCTGTAGCGTATATTATGGAGTACCCAGGAGCAGTAATGCCGTACGGAGCACAACTTTTTATGAATCTTGATAGTCTCGTCAAGAGCCCAGCATGGGCAGACGGAAACTGTATGCTTTCCATGATTCTTCCTCCAACACGTGTACTTTTCACCTAGAGTTATTTACTTGTTTGCAAGATGCACCCGTAAAGCGAGACTGCTAAAACTACTTACGAAACATGCGCTTCCGTCAACGCACTGCTCCCCTTGCATGAAGTTCTGCCGCATATGTGGAAAACCGAGTATGCACTAAACAACCCTCCATTAAGCGCATATTAAAACGGATTGTTTCTTTTGCACAACACTCAACTTCTGGAAGGTGTTTCTGAACCACTTTCTCTGGCAGAAGAAGGCACAACTTGTTCTATTTTAACATCAAAACACCTTGATGTTAAAGTTTCGCGTTCATCTTCCTCTACTATGGCGCTACTTTCTGATGCACAAGTGTGGAATGAATCTGATTCATAGGAGCAGCTTAGAAATTCATCGGACTCGTCCACGTGCTCTAATTCACCCACCGTCATGGCGTAACATTTATCTTGCGTCCATGATTCCCTTATTATGCCAAAGAGGAGCTCATCAGCAGCGGCTTTAGCTTTAGTAGCACTTTGTAATTTTCTTCTTGCGTTTTTAAGGAGCTTCTCATTGTCAGGTTCGTTGCTGCCTACAATGTATCTGTGCTGTTTTGATATAGCATCAAATTCATTTGTAGCTGCAAATAGCCTAAATCCCGCTTTTATAGCAGCCTCTCTAGCCCCAGCTAGCCTTAGTCTGTAACCCGCATCATTAACATCGGAAAATGCCGCAATAACGTTGATATTGCTAATGTGCGAATTTTCATAAGTGTCCCTAATGTGTTCATAATAGTTTTCAGCGTCCGTTAAACATGTACCGGCGTTAAAAACTTCTAGTTTAGCCTCAGCAAGGGCTTTCGTGTAACTAGCAGCCAGCTGATTCTTTCTAGCGTCACTCAATACCTCTGCAGAAATTCGTTTAGCTTCAGAAGTCGATGGATCACCAGTATTAATAAACTTATCATGGGCCATGGTTCTTTTGAGTGCTACAGTGGCGCTAAAGAGCTGGAATTCCGCATCAGCGAGCTTCTTTTGAAGTTTGGCGAGTTGTAGCTTATGCTCACAAGAGGCCGATAATGCATTTCCTTGCGCTTCTGTCTCCATGTTTTGAGCGTTTTTTAACTCTCTTGCAGCTGCTGATACAGCTTCTTTTGCTCTAGCTATTTCTTTGTGAATTTTCACGTATTCATGCTCTTCATTGTCTTCAAAGAAATCTGTAATGATGTCATGCGCAATTTCACGTGGTGCGCGGTTATAGAATGTTCCGTCACTAAACCTATCAATTGCGTCGACAATACTTTCCCCGTAGTCCCGTAGTACATATTGTGCGCGAGGAGAGTCGTCTGCCGTTGCTGTATTTTCAGGATCTACGTGGTCTGTACTCATTTGCTGAGAATTCGCGTCCTCTTCCGACTTCTTAATACTGTATAAGGTATTTAGTCTCGCATCAGCGACATCTTTGTCAGTCCTAGCCGATTCAAGAGCATGTTGCGCTGCTTGTATCTCTAGATCAGTGCTAGCGGCCGATGAAGTTACTTCCGCAAGTTTCCTGTTAGCATTAAATACCTGAAATTCCGCTACTACAGAATTTTGAGCAGCTCTGGCAATTTGCAGATCCTTTGTTGCCTTTACCAAAAGTGCGTAAGTACTACTCTTGTTCTCAAAAGTTGATGAACTTTTGTGTTCCGCAATGTACTTATCTTCCATTGCAGCCAAGTGATAAGTAGCTTCTAGTACCATGAGTCGTGCCTTGGCAATAGCTTTCTTTAACTGTAAGAATTGAAGAGTTTCGTCAGTGTACTGAACGGCCGGAGCTTCGCGTCCTTCCTCCTCAGATGCAGGGCTGTCACTGCTCTTGTTTAGATTTATTGTGGCTTTCAATACAGCAAATTCCGCCTCAGCCACTTGTGTTTTTTGTTTGTTTATTTCAAATTCATATTTTGCATTCCTCAACTTACTAAAAGACCTGTTAGCATCTTCATGAACTCTATCCAAATCTTGTGCAATGAGTTCATAGTTACTCCGAGAAATTGCGAGCTCGGCCGAGCTTTTAAGGACTTTGTATTTTGCATAAAATGCATCCCTTGAAGCCTCTGCAAATTTTACATTCTCAATACAGGAATCAAGCTCTTGTTGTGCTTGTGCTTTATCAAAATTAAGGCGAATACCAGCGCCCGCCAGTTCAACGTTGTACTGGGCTCTTTCCAAAGCTTTGTACTCATTTGAAAGCGTAATAGCAGAATCAATTGCTAGCTTTCTTGCTTCAGCTATCGCCAATTCTCTCTTCCTTTGATGCAGTTCTTCTATGAGCTCACTCACCTTTTCATCGGCAGATTCCTGTACATGCTTTGTTGCATCCATTGCCGCCTGGTGAACCTTAGTCGCGTAAAATAGAGCCAGATTTGCATTGGCTGCTTCCTTCTGTAGCTTAGCAAATTCTAGTTGTTTTTCTAAGTCTGTATCCTTGAGCTTCTCTTTAGCAGCAGTTTTATCTGTATTCTCTAGCTTAACACCACCCTTAGCACTTGGTGTAGCTTTTCCTGCACTAAGAAGCGCAATTGTAGAGTCGACAGAGGCTTTCTGAAGTTCTGCCGTCTCTAACGCTTTTTCTGCTTGTTCTAAACTTTCTCTAAGATGTTCCGCTTCTGCATGATCAGCTTTTTGCATTGCACGTATGAGGTCATCTGAGATCTTTTTGTAGGCCTTAGTGGTTGCAAACAGGGCTAAATCAGCTTCAGCTGCTTTTTTACACAACTCAGTAATCCCAAACTTCGTGCTGCCTGGATCAACTTTGCCTTCTTTAGCATGCACAAGGTCTCTGAGTTCCTTGTCAATCTTAGCAACCTCGAGCCTACTGCTAATCTCATTGGCCCTAAGTATAGCAATCTTTAGAGCATCTACGTCACTGTCAGTGTATTGCTCGTCACTTTCAGTGTCAAATTCATATCTGTGAGCAGATATTCTCGTTCTGTCTTTGACTATTTTGAGAGTTCTTGCAGTCTTCATTATTTCAAGCTTGATTTCAGCAATATTCCTACTCTCTTTGGCCAATTCTAATGCCTCATTTGCGTCTTCTAAACTTTTGTCTATAGAAATCTTTTCCTCTGTAGTAGCCGCCTCATTTTTGTAAATGAGTTGCTGTTGCTGCTCTAATTCTTCTTTATGCTTTATTGCCATGAGCACCAAAGATCTTCTGCTTGCTATGTCTCTGCCGGCCATTGCTATGTCCGCATCCGTGATCTTGTTTATGCTCTCTCCAATCCTACTTACCGGAGCAAATAACATTGGTATTTGCTCTGCAATATGCTGCAGATTTTCCTCAGGTTTTACTGAAGATGTAGTGCCTAGCAAGGCCCCCATACTGTCCTTATTTTGCCTCGAATCCAGCGTTTCAGACTCAATGTCAGGCGAGGCTGAAGTTTTTTCCTTGCGTGATGAAATAATATCTTTCAGCGCTTCTTCCGCTAGCCGTTCCTCATAAACAGCCGCTTCGAGTTTTTCTTCTTTGCGTCTTACTGACTCTAAATTCTCGCTGCATATCTTGTTAAGAGTAGAAATGCTCGCCTCGTAACCTGCATAACGATGTTCAAGTTTGCCATGGGCCTCATACGCAATTATGGTATTTAAGCGGGCTGTCGCAATGTCTACCGCAGCTTCAGAAAGTCTCATAGTATTCGCTGATTCGGAAAGCGAATCCTCATTGTCGAGGAGAATATTATTTATAGTTTCGAATTGGGCGATAGCAGCACTTTCTTTAGCTTTTGCAACATGCTCCCTAGCTTCAGCGACCCTCAGCGCTGTTTCTGCGTCTTTTATCCTGTTAGCAAGGGTCTCACTTTCTTGCGCCAGAAAGATCTCCTCTCCGACAGCATGGGTTTTGACTGTTTCAAGGTATTTAGAAGCCTCAATAACCGCGATTCTAGCGTTGGCAACATCAAGTTTGGCGTCTGTGATTTTCTTACCGATCCAAGCGATTTTGAAGTCGTTTAATGCTTTCTTTCCGTCTTCATGAACGCTAATATTGTTGTGTTCAAGAAAGTATACATTTTCCCCTGTAATTCCATGGTGATCGCAAACTTTGCTTAGATTCTCAAAAGCTTTCACTACTTGAAGATGCGAGCCTGCCTGCACTCTCTCAGCTTTTACTAGATCCCTTCTAGCAACAGCAAGCTGTGTTTCAAAGCCCTGAATTCCTGATGATTCTTGCTGCATCATGCCGTGTTCGGAAACAGAACTAAAGCTCTGCTCTGTAGACATTTTTATGTTTAATGTTTCCAATGCTTTTTCAGCATCTACCAGTTCCTTGTCCGAAGAGGCGATTTTTTTATGAGCACTCTCCACCAGTTCCTTGCGTGCATCATCAATGTAATAAACACCAGATTTGCCACGTGCTGCCGCCTCTTGTAGGCATAAAAGCTGCAGCTTCAAATACTCGTCTGTGAACCTTTGAGAAAATCCAATATCAACAAGTGTTGCATACCCAGTAGCAGAAACATTCCCATTAGACGGCTGAAGTGCAAATTTAGAAGCCTCATCAGAAGACATCCCAAACAGTAGCAGATATTGTTCACTTTTGGCAATTTTCTCAGCAAGTGTAGCCTCTCTTAGAGCCTTGATAGCATTGTCTAAAATTGTATTTGCTGCTTTTTTCTCGCTAATCGCACAAGACACATCCTCGTAAGTACGCCTTCTGTTATCTTCAGCTACCGCCACATCTTTGGTGGCCTTAAGTACCGCTAGCGTAGCCTCAACAACATTCTTTTCTGTGATGCAGCACTCCGTATGGTCATTAGCACGTTCTAGGTTTTCGTCTGCCAGCATTCTTTCTCGCATAGTAGATGATTCACTTTCATAAACGCACTTTCTGAGGCGCTCTGCTTCGTGCTTGCTTACTACAGCATGTAGGATCTTGTTCTCCGTATTGAGTATCTCAAGTTCCAAGAGAGCAATATCTGCATCGTACTTGGCTATTGCCTCGTCTACAGCTGCAGTATGTAATTCTCTGCCCTCACTTGATTCACCCTCAACAGGATGAGCTCTCACGTCTCCTGTATTAAGCTGCATGTGTGCAAGTTCAAGTTTTGCTTCCGCCATCCTCTTTCGAGTTTTTGCAAGCTCAACCTCTAGTTCCTTCCTGTTTAACAATGCTTCAGCAGAACTCTTCTCCTCAGCTGTATATGATGAACTCTCCTGCACATATTTGTTAAAGGCCCTTACGTCATCAAGCGCTGCTAAGGTTTGCAGTAAATTTATTTCAGAAAGGATGTAAGTCTCCTGGCGTAGGAGGGCATCCAATCTTTTTTCTATGTAATGAATTTTTTCTTCTATCGAAGGAGGAATACTTTGCTCATCGAATTGATTTTCACTTTTTACTCTCTCAAGCTCAGCAGTAAGAATCCTTATGGATTTTCTACACTCTATTAAAGATTTCTCTGACTGCGTGTGTCTCAAATCTCTTTCACTGCTCTCCAGCTTATCGTCAAAAATATGAGCTCCCCTTAGCCTTGCGCGAGCAGTGTCTACGTCTTTGTTAGCAATATCTACCAAACGTGTTGTTTCCAATACCACTTGAGTTGCTTCATCTCTCTCCTTATCAGTGTGCAGAGAAGGATGTTGTGTTACGTATTCATGGTACTCCTGCGCCGCATGCAAAGACCTTAAAGCATTATGCTTGCGGAAATCAGCACCTAATAACGCAAACTGCCTACTAGCAGCAATTCTGGTTTCTCTTATAAGTTTTAGCTCCTTCTCCGCGCTGCTAAGAGAAAGGTTAGCATAACGCTCTTCTTCCGGAGTACGCGATTTTTTACCAAAGACATACTTATGTTCCAGCTTTGCCTTTTTTAGATTTATATTAGCTACGGTCTCACTAAGCTCTGCAACTGCTACCTTCTTTCCTATCTCAGCAAGCTGAAGCCTTTTCTCGCTTGTTACCACAAGGTCCTGTGCATTTTTTTTCTCCGCAGCAGAAGATGAAACATCCCTTTGAACTACTTTATATTCAGCTCTTGCAGCGGCAAGCTCCTCGGAGAGAGCGGCGATTTCAACATCTTTGTAAGCCACGCTCCTTTCGGCCATCGCCACAGCAAGATTGTTTTTTGCAGTTTCCCAAATTGTAAAGTTCTGGAGAATACCAAGATGGCTTTCGTCAGCTATGTGTTGATGACGTACCGGTAGAGAGCTTCCTCTATCAATGCTGATTTTAGAATTACTGTATGTTAAATATGCATCGTGCACATCTGCATTCCTGCAAAGGACCTCATTATCCCAATACTCAAGGTTTTTACGAGCAGTAATTAGCTTTAAATTATTGCCCAATCTCGCAAAATCAACATGTTGCACCAAGCCCCTCTCGCCTACTGGCGCGCTTTCTGAGGTAAATTTATCTTCAGCAGAGTTCCTCTGAAGTATATACTCGCTTGTTTTTTCAAGAGTCTCCTCTCCATGCTGAATGTCCGCCGCTTCCTCCCTTCCAGCGAAAAGCTCGGTATCCTCTCTTGTGCTTACAAAAATTTTATCGCTGGTAAATACATTAAATTCCTGAAAGCTTCTAAATGGAAAAGAAGAATAAGCATTCCGTGTGCTCCTTGTGATTCCAACACTCTCTATAGTGTCTAAAATACCGTCGCGAGCATGTACTTTAGCAGATATTTCGCGGATCTTTTCTTGTAAAATACGAGATTTTTCTCTTAACGAATTAAGGTTATCCCTAGCATCAGTTACCTTGAGCAGCGTATCCCAGCGAGCTTGGGCCGCATTTGGTTCTTTCTGCAACTTACTTAGTTCGCTCCGGGACGTATTATGTTGCTGTTCAATACCACGAATGGTGAAAAAAGTTTGCGCTAGTTCATGTTTTAATGTCGCAAGTTCTTTTCTAACCTGAGCATTATGATGCTCATCTTTGTACTTTTTGAGTATGTCAGAAATATGAACTTTGCTTCCTGTAGGAATTTTGTAGCTTCCAAGCTCCTTACTTTGTTCCTCAACTTTTCTGACAATTTCTGAGGTTATGCAACATTCTAATGTAGCAGATGCAACGTCTTCTTTGGTCTCTGCAATCTCAAGTAAAATTTTGTAGATGTCTGTCCGCTTTTTAGCTGCCTCTAACTCGGCTGATGCTGCACTTCTTTCCTCTGCGCTCGATGATGTATTCTCATGTATACTCTTTTCGTTGCACATAGCATTGTATACGCCACTAAGTGCATCAAGGAACTCAGAGTAGGTCTTAGCAGCCTCTGAACATGCAGTTGCATGGGCAAGCTTAGAACGAGCTAACTCAAGAGCATTGCGCTGAACGGCATCGTCTATAGGCCGCTCTCCCATTGCAGGTTCATGCAACTTTGCTCGCTGCTCAAGGCTTTTCATTCGGTGTAGTACTTCAGTTTCAGACATAACCAAGTACTGCAAAGAGGAAGCCTTGTGCATGCTTGCTTCTAGGAATTCCAGTTCATCTTCTGCTTCTTCATTGGTGTGTGGTAATGCATGCTCAAGCTCTGATGCAGTATTTGCATTGCCGTGCACTGAGTTCAAAATGTACTTCAGCTCCCTAGAAACCGAAGGATTGGAACTGCTTACTATTTTACCTTTGATCATGCTGACTATATGATCATTTAACTCTTCCGCCTTCGCTATGACCGCGCTGCTTCGTGCGTGAATCACAGCGTACTGCATTTCAGCTTCCTTAAGTAGTAACTCTGCCTCTTCACGGGCTTCTTGAGCTCTAACCACAGATTCTTTTGCTGCAGCTTCATCCTGAATTGCCATCTCAAGTTCTGCAGCAGCAGCCGCAAGTTCTTCTCTATCAGTAGAAGGATCGCAATCAAGGCGGGTAACCTTATCACGTAAGTCGCTAACTGCTTCTTCAGCTATTTCGTGTTGATCATTAGCTTTATCGAGATCTACAGAGGAAGAAACGAGATGCAGTTTGGCGCTTTTTTTCTTGTGCGCTAGCTGCACTATACAATAATGAGCATTTGCCATGTTAAATTCAGCTTCAGCTCGCTTTATAAGCAGATTCTTTATTCCACTGTGTTCATACCTTGAAAAAGCCTCTTTCGCGGAACTTACATCTTGTGCCGCCGAAAGTACCCGAGCTAAACTAGCCGCTACATTACACTCAGACATAACCTTGTCGTGGTGAGCTGTCTGCAATGCCATTTGCCTCACGGCG
>NZ_JAWLNY010000030.1:0-12916 GCF_036903315.1 Anaplasma bovis
GCCTGTACATGTGTAAAATCGTGCGTTCTGGATTCTAGATTTGGTCGTGGTATGGCTTTTGAGATTGATGGTCCCGTAGTTACGGATTGTGCTATTGATAAGATCAAATCCGTTTTGGAAAGGGAAAACTTTCCCGCTGTACTTAGGGTTTCTGTATGCGGTGGTGGATGTGCAGGATTCAAGTATGAATTTACTACCGAAAGAATGGACGCTTCAGATGATGCAGAAGATGACATCGAAGAAGATTATTATGATGACGAACCTGACGATAGCGAGTTTGACGAAGAAGATGATGAATATGGCGATGAAGTCAGTGGAGGGTCCGATTTAGTGTTGTCCGACGGGCAGGGCGTTCCTATTCTCCGTATTGATAGCCATTCAAAGGAGTTTCTGAAGAATTCCACCATAGATTACGTAGAAGACATAAATGGGTCTAGGTTTGTAGTGAACAATCCTGATGCAAAGTTTGGGTGTGGATGTGGTAATAGCTTTTCGCTCTAGTAAGGGCAGCTCTTCCGTGAGTGGTGAGGATACCATCAAGGGAAGGTTTGCGGGGCTGCGTAGTGTATTTTCTTCTTTTTGTGTTGCGGCGCTGTTGGTCATAGCGTTTCGTAGCTTTGCCTTCGAACCTTTTCACATCCCGTCTGGATCTATGAAGAGCACCCTCCTTGTAGGCGATTATGTGTTTGTAGGTAAGTATAACTATGGGTACAGCAAGTATTCCATAGGTCCAGTTTTCATTTCTAGATTTGTGCATTGGGTTTTGTCCCCCATTGTTTCTCTGGAGGGTAGGGTATGGTACTCGCAGCCTAATGCGGGTGATGTCGTAGTGTTTAGGCTACCTTCTAATCCTACTACTAATTACATAAAGAGGGTTGTGGGGCTGCCAGGAGACAAGGTGCAGATTTCCGGTGGTCACCTGTACATAAATGGTGTAGAAATGGGCTATGACAGGATTGAAGACTTTGTAGAGCGTGAAGGAAAGGTAGTTAAGAGGTATTTAGAGACTCTGTACAATGGAAGGTCCTACGAGATTCTTGATGAAAGGGAGAACAGTTCCCTAGATAACACGCCGGTATACGTTGTCCCAGAGGGGCATATTTTCGTCCTAGGTGATAATAGAGACGATTCTAGGGATAGCAGATTTGTCACGGAAGTTGGTAATATACCTATTGATAACATAGTAGGTAAGGCCCTCATGGTAGCGCTTTCTTTTAGGAAAGGTGATGGATGGTGGCCTTTCGAAATAAGGTTTGACAGGGTTTTTCATCGGGTCAGGTGATGTTTATAAAGCGGCTATGTCTTGGTGTGGCTGGATTCTTTAGATTCCTTTACATCAATACCAAAGGCTTCGTCTTAACGCTCATGAGTATGTTTAAGCCCAAGGTGACACTCAAGTACCCGTTTGAAAAGGGTCCTATAAGCACGAGGTTTCGTGGTGAGCACGCATTACGCAGGTACGAAAGTGGTGAGGAGCGTTGCATAGCGTGCAAGCTATGTGAAGCAATATGTCCAGCTCAGGCTATAACTATAGAAGCGGGGGAGAGGGCTGATGGAAGTCGTAGAACTGTAAAATACGATATAGATATGACCAAGTGTATATACTGTGGGTTCTGTCAAGAAGCCTGTCCAGTAGATGCGATAGTCGAGGGGCCTAATTTTGAATACGCAACAGAAACCAGAGAAGAGCTGATGTACAATAAGGAAAAGCTTTTGCTAAATGGCGAAGTGTGGGAAGAAGCTCTAGAATACAGGATAAAGAAGAATCAGCCATATTACTAATCAAACGTAGAAAAGCTCTGCTGCGCAGAGTGCTGCTTTAAAGACGGCAGCAGTGCCGCGAACGCATATCTCTATACTATCATCTCCAGGTCATTAACTTTGTCGTCCACCCTATGCACACATGCGAAAGTGGTAATAGTGCTACCGCGAGCTCTTCCTCCAATATAACCATCATCACTACTGCAATCACTATTATGCCTTCCTAGACTTACGGTGCTTGCATTACTAGTACGCCGTTTCAGAATTGAGGTTTCGGCGGCGGCCAAGGCAGCATCTGGGGCTTCGTTCCTGCATGCAGCCCTTGCAACAGAAATGTGCCGTTCATTGTCGGAATAGGATGGCACGCTGTCATTGCTCGCTACGCTGACTACATCATAGCGGCTATCAACTTTCTGGCGGCTAAACTTAACGCAGCATAGAAGAGGATGCCTAAATAAAGAGCGAGAGGGCGCTTCAGAAGCTTCAGACTTTAGCACTTCAGCCTTAATAGTAGGAGAAATGGGTTCAGGTTTACTAACGAAACCAGCTAATATGCTGTCATCACTTGCTACACTGGCCGCATCATCAGGGCTGTCAACCTCCGGACGGCCACCAGATTTGCAGCGCATAAAAAACGAGCAAAAAGACGACTTAGCGGTCTTTGTAAATCCTTTTTTACCCACAGAACACCACAATTTGTATCGCCATCATACTGATATTTCTCGGTCACTACAAGTGTCTTTTACCTTGTGTACTAGTGCTGAAGTAACAACATGGCTACCACTGCGAGCTTCTTTTTTAATTGTTTGATAGTCTATATCATCGCTGCTGCTATCGTAGCCCCTCAAGAGGGCAGTAGATTCGTTAGCGTAATCAGGATTATTAAGCTCATCATCAGAACCAAGCTCGTTGTCACTATCAAACTGTGGTTTCTCGTTCCAACATCCTGCTCTTGCAGGAGAAAAAGCTGCGTGCATTTTAGCGAAATCAAGCGAGGATACAACGTCATCACTTGTAATACTTACAGCATCTTCGTAGTTATAGTCACTGGATCTATAGCGCTGCGCGAAGCAAGGCTGCAATAATGAGCATAAGAATGATTTTGCAGCTTGCGCAAACTGCTTTAGCCTGCTATAGCACGACTCAAAGAAACCCTTGCACTCGGTAGCAGCCATGCTAACATACGAAGTAATCTGTGCCCACCTCGGCAGTTTAAGGCCACTATGACCGAAGTAGTGACGGAATCTAAAATACACGTAAGCTGAACGCAACAGTGGAGCAATGTAACGCACAATTCCTCTTATAGTATCTAGAAGTAAGCCTAATAAATGCACTGCAATTACCTTTTGCTGGACAAAGACTATTCTATTATAGTACGAAAGTACCCCATTGATCTACACTTCTAAATGCAAGTTTTGCAGTGTTCGCGATAACAGACGTGATAAACTACAACAACTAATATGTAAACTATGACACGTATATATCTGTTTTTCAGCAAAATATGGTATGCAGAAAGTTCTAGGTGATTTTGCAAAGTAACAGGACAATATTTGTTTCTGCTACCTGTAGAACCCTTCCCTTAGAAGTAAGATCCGCATTTTCCGGTGCTTGTGTAAGCTTTTCTGACAATGTGTGTTGCATTATAAAATTTTTCCATGTCTGCAATGCCTCGGATATTTCGAGACTCTGTGTAGATATCGTAATCTCTATTCTATCGAGCATATCAAGTTTTAGCTCTTTACGAGTTTGCTGTATAACACGCACCAAATCCTTGGCTATTCCCTCCAGTATGAGATCTTTCGTCAAATTGTGGTCTATACGTGCAACTCCTATGGGCATTCCTTCAGATGTGAGCATGCAAGAGTATTTATCATTGGCTTCCAGATTTAAGGAAAACTCTTCCTTGTCTATAATGTAATGCTCAGCGCCTTCTTCCCCAACTAACAAGTCTCCCCCATCGCGCAAGCACCATTCTCCAGCCTTCACAAGTGCTGTTACTCGCTTCATATGGCTAGGAATTCTTTTTCCTAGGGCAGGGAAGTTAAGCTTGATGTCAAAAGATGCAACGCTCTCAATAGTATCTGATATTGTTAGTGTCTTTATGTTGGTTTCGCTCATTATTATGTCTTTGTATTCATGAGTGAGATTGAGAAGCATGTCGCATTTGTAGGGATAGATCACAGCTTCACTTAATGGCTGCCTGACACGTAGATTGTTTGCACTGCGCAAAAACAAAATGCTACTGCACACGTTTGCTACCAATCTCATGCGTCTCGCATTTCCTTCATGTTCTGATACTATGCCATCTATGCATCTATGGGGAAATTCAGCCAGATGTACAGACTCTTCACATCCAAAATTTAGGCCTTGCCACATGGATTCAGCAGTGAATGGCATGAAGGGCGCTACTACCTTGATCAAGCAATGTAATACGGTGTAAAGTGTGTTGTAGGCATCAAGTTTGTCCTTTGACTTTTCTTCAGACCAGAACCTTTCCCTGGATCTTCTGATGTACCAGTTATTCAATTTCTCAGTAAACTGTACGATTTGCGCACACGCGTACTTTATATCGTATGCATCATATGTGGCTTCAGGTGATTCCATAGCAGCAAGGACGCCTTTCACCAGCATTGTACACTCATATAAGATGTACTGATCCATTATGTTTGTTACATCAGCGATACTGTTCAGAATGCTTCCTTTCACCTTGTCGGCATTTGCGTAGACCGTGAAAAAGCTGTAGCTATTCCACAGAGGTTTTATGACATTCTTCAAGGTTTCACGGACCACATTTCCTTCTTTGTCCAATAGCAGATCTCTTCCATGGGACACAGAGTTAGATAACATGGTAAATCTCACCGAATCTGATCCGTACTTCTCAAACATCTCCATGGGATCAGGATAGTTATTTAATCTTTTCGATAGTTTTTGCCCCTTTATGTCCAGCACTACACCGTGGCAAATGCAATTCTTGAACGGACGCTGGTCAAAAATACATGCAGACAATGCGAATAGCGTATAGAACCATCCCCTAGTCTGTGATACATATTCTGTAATGAAATCAGCCGGGAAGCCTTCTTCAAACTTTGTCTTGTTCTCAAATGGGTAGTGAATCTGAGCATAAGGCATGGAACCAGATTCAAACCAACAGTCTAAGACGTCTGGTACTCTGCGCATCATCGATTTGCCGCTAGGATCATCAGGATTTTTACGCACTAAGTTGTCTATATATGGGCGGTGTAAATCCTCCACAGGGCCAAAATCTTTCTCTAATGCTTCTATGGAACCATACACATCTACTCGCGGATAGTCTGGGTTATCTGATTTCCAGACTGGTATGGGTGTGCCCCAGAATCTGTTGCGCGATATAGACCAATCTCTGATCCCTGCAAGCCATTTGCCAAATTGACCATGTTTTATATGTTCTGGAATCCAATTCACGTTCTCATTAAGCTCTATCATCCGCTGCTGAACTTTTGTTACTTCCACGTACCATGACGACATTGCGCGGTACAGTAGAGGGGTATCTGTTCTCCAGCAATACGGATAGCTATGAGTATATTGGCTTGTTTCAAACCATGCTCCGCTCTTCTTCAAGTATTTTATAATCTCATCGTGAACGTCGAGCACATGGGCTCCAGCGAAGTCTGACACTTTGGACGTATACCTTCCAAAGTCGTCTATAGGGCATATTACAGACAGGAGCTTACACACATCATCATAAATGTCCGGTATATTGTTTGACTTACACACCATAAAGTCGTCTTCACCGAACCCTGGAGCCATGTGTACTACTCCTGTTCCGGTGTCGTCAGTGACAAATTCCGCATTTAGTATCTTAAAGGAGTTTTTACAGTCTGCCAGATAGGGGAACAATGGCTTGTACCGAAGTGAAACCAATGCAGATGATGGAATTGGGACAGTTGTACAGTAGCTTATTCCAGTTTTTGTACAGTAACTCTTAAAGTGTTCTAGATAATTTTCGGAGAAAATCAGCAATTCTGTGCCTACTACAGCGCCCACATACTTTATGTTATCATTTACAGCTAGCGCTAGGTTTGCTACCAGAGTCCAGGGAGTGGTTGTCCATGCTAGAATTTTGCAGGACTCCACGTCGCCGGGTACGAAGTCTGGCTTTCCGATGATTTCAAATTTTACTGTCACGGATTTGCTTACTTTTTCTTTGTAAGAGTTGTCCAGTCTAGTTTCAAAATTTGATAGGGGAGTTTGACATGCCCAACTATAAGGGACTACCCTCAGTGATTCATACACCAACCCCTTATTCCACAATTCATTGAATGCCCATATTACAGATTCCATGAAACTCTTTTCCATGGTCTTGTAACCATTTTCAAAATCTACCCATCTCCCTTGTCTTCTTACGTAATCTTGCCATTGTTGGGAAAATCTGAGCACAGAATTCCTGCAATACTCATTGAATTTATCTATCCCAAATTTTTCTATATTTGTTCTACCTGATACCCCGAGCTCCTTCTCTGCCAGCATTTCTACGGGTAATCCGTGACAATCCCATCCAAATCTTCTTTCAACCCGCAGGCCGCGCATGGTTTTGTATCTTGCTACGGTATCTTTTATAAATCCCGTTAACAGATGTCCGTAGTGAGGCAGGCCATTTGCAAAAGGGGGGCCGTCGTAGAACGTAAATCTGTTACTTTCAGGTCTGCTGCTCACGGACTTTTTAAAAGTATCGTTGCTATCCCAGTATTCAAGAATTTCCCTTTCAACTGTAGGAAAGTCTGGATTTCCGCTGACAGTTGGGTAATATTTCACGGTTCACTCTCGCATTGTTGCCACAAGTTCTGAATATACATATTTTTTCCTGAAACAGGTAAGACCTTTTCTTCAGTAGCACATGTAAGAACAAAAGTTCTATGAGAAGTAGTGCCCTTTCAAATATACGTATTCACATAAGCTGAGCTACTATAGGGCGTTATTATGAAAATGGTATGTAGTAATGTATTAGGTAGTAACGTCTTTAAAAGGATCGCAAGTACCATGTGGAAAATTATTATATATTGGTGAATGCACGTAGTGGGTATATTATCTATGTATATACTAGCATAGAGGTCATTATGGGAATTCAGGAATCTAGTACAGCACCAGGTTTCGTATCTGGCGATTCCATAGGAGAGTATTATCTATCGTTCTTCAGTCCTTATGTTGGCCATAAGAATGTTGTACTTTACTTCTACCCAAAAGACGACACTCCAGGATGTACAAAGGAAGCTCAGGATTTTAGGGATAAGTATGAGAGTTTCTTGAGCCTTAATACGGTTATCGTGGGAGTATCGAAAGACGGAATTTCCTCACATGAGAACTTCAAGAGAAAATATGGGTTACCATTTGAATTACTTTCTGATGAAAATGCAGAGTTAGCGCGTGCTTATGGCGTATGGGTCGAAAAAAGCATGTTTGGAAAAAAATACATGGGAATTGAAAGATCTACGTTTCTAATAGATACGAGTGGAACCATAAGAAAAGTTTGGAGGAATGTAAAAGTACAGGATCACGTTGATGAAGTACTAAAGGAAGTTGGTAGCTTGTAATTTAGGATTTCATGACGTTTAAGAAGAAGTTCTCAAAAATAAGATTGTACTATAATGGTGACAGCCCATTGCAGAAGGGCGCTTCAGTGCGCCTCTTTTCTGAGAAGGCACACTACATAAAGAATGTGATGCGCGCGAAATTAGGTGACACAGCGTTGCTTTTTGATGGTATTTCAGGTGAGTGGTCTTGCGTGATTTCCAACATTGCTGGGGATCGGGTAGAAGTGTCGGTGAATGAGCTTATGAAGGAGTATTTTCCCAGTAGAAAGCTTGCTCTATGTATATCTCTGGTGAAAGCAGATACGATGAGAAATGTTGTGCGCCAAGCTACGGAGCTCGGTGTCACCTTGATAAAACCTATGCGCACGGAATACTCTTCGGTAAATGACGTAAATATAGAAAAGTGCAGACTTTGGGCTATAGAAGCAGCAGAGCAATGTGGTAGACTAGACATTCCAGAGATTGCATCAGTCGGAACATATGATCAGATTCCGGAGTTGGGCTATAGGACAATATTATGCGATGAGACTGGGGGAGGCAGGAAGCCTAAGGACGTTATATGTGGGGAGGGTGATCTGTGCATAGTCATAGGTCCGGAAGGTGGTTTTTCCCACAATGAGTTATGCCAGGCAGAGAGCTTCTGCGAGAAGATGTCTCTTGGAACTAGGATACTCAGAGTTGATACTGCAGTTGTAGCGGCTTTAGCGTATGTAAATGAGTACTACGCTTAAATCAGTCGTACTGGGTTACAACATTGCTTACATGGGTGGCGCGTACTCATACTAAATATACGACCCACTTTCACGAGGTGGCCCATCCTAATTCCAATACTCAGGAATTACTCGGTACACAATGGTTTACAACATTGCTTGCATGTGGAAGTGTGTACTCATGCTAAACATACGACTCATTTTTACGAGGTGATGCATCCTAATCCCAATATTCAGGGATTACTCTGTGCACAATGGCTTATATACCAGCATTGAGGTTGCGTTAGTTATACTGTGTTGAAGCGTACAATAAATGTTTATAGATCAGAAGATTTTTGAGTATTACAGGTACATACAAGAGATAATCTGTTCTGCAGACTGCAAACCACGGGGGAATTTCTTCTGACTTCTTGATAAATGCTGCAGAAATTACAATGTCAAGCAATGAGAGTTATAATTTGCGCATTGGATACGGAGATATAGAAAGGCGATAGACCTATCCTGCGCCATTCCAAGTAGAGTTGCAATTGTGCACTAAGGTTTAGTTTTGACCGCTAATATAGCGGGTGAGAGTAAGATAATAAATATAGGGATGACTGTATTTTTAGATCTAAAACTCTGAGACACTCCAAACACTGTCGCTTGTGCTGCAAGCGCGATAAAGGGCTTAAATGGTGCTGTCTACCACACTTAAGTGGTGGTAGAGGTTGATTTTTGGATAGCAGATGGTCTGCGAGGAAGCAGTAAACACTATTAGTAGGTGCTAATGCTAACCGGGGATGATCTGCTCATAGTTGGGGTAGCTGAGCGCATGGACTTTCCATGCAATGAAGTTAGTGGACCTGTGGGGTTTAAAAGCCATACTTTGCTCTCTTTATGGTACATCTTCAGTATGAACGCTAACCGGGGATGATCTGCTCTAAGTTCGGATAACTAGGCACATGGACTTTCATGCAACGAAGTTAGTGGACCTCTCTGTTAGTGCTGGGTTTAAGCCATAGTTTGCTCTACCATGATGCATCTTCGGAGGGAGAAAAGCATCGTGCTGCTGGGTATCAGGATCCCCAAAGGCAACGACTATGCACAGCGAAAAAAAGCCGTGCACCCGCGTGAGATGCATGGCTCGCGCAGCACTGATATCTCTTTGAGTGTCCTGTTTCGAGCAGGAAACAATAGTTTGTGAAGCAGCATGTCCGATCTCATGCACTATATCTTAAAAGTTATAATCTCGCGAGGGCATGTAGCGCATCTCTTATTAAGAGGGAAAATGGTGTTCTGCAGATAAAAACCGCGAAAATTAGCATATGACATATAAACGGAACCCAGGAACTCCATAAATGGCAAGTGTTGCGATAGAACGGGCGCTACGATAAGAATGATCCCAGTATGTCTAGCAATAGTTGAGAAATGCATACTTAGTAATGGCAATGACTATGCTTTATATGCTATAATGAGACGTGCGGTAATGCGCGTGTGTGTGTTTTAGCTCTTAATTTTCACGTTACATGCGGATTATCACCGTGCGTTAGCTATGAACTGCCGGTTTCTACAGGCGTGTGCCTGCAATGTGGGTTGTCTATCCTTTTGTTGTGGTTAGAAGGGGGCATCAGTTTTGTATGGTGGCTAAGAGAGTGGGTTATGCAGCAAGTGTGTCCACGGATCAGTGTAGTAAGTATGTAGTTGAAGGTCATTCTATGCCCGTGAACCGCCGCTACGGCATAAGTTCTCCCAGAAGTTATAGTGCAGGGTTCATCGTAGGTAGTATTGGTGATAATGCGGTAAGTAAAGCCATGGAACCCGAGAAAATAGGGAGAATGCCATTGGCTGTGATGCTGTTATTGATCCTGAATCTCTATCAGGGCGGGAGTTGGTGTATAAAGTCCGCAGTGCGTACGATGCCTTTCGTAATTGCGCTGTTCAAAGAGCTAAAGGAGCTGCCTCTCACAGGAGTGATTTTGAAGATAAACTTGCTGAGTACTGAATCTATGGAAGAGCTTGTTTAAATAGGCCGTGAACAGGCTAATATGGAAATAATCTGGGGGGGGCTGTTCTTTATTGGATTGTGAATTGCCCTAATGCAAGCCTTGTGACAGATGGGAAAAATGTGAAGAGAAAAGGAACTACAGAAGCTGAGGGAGAGGAGTAACTGGCGGCGCTACTAGTGCGATATTTCACCGGTTCTAGATGTGATCCCAAGGATTCTAGAGATAGAGATGTTAACAGGAGTGGCGTTGAGGATGAGTTTGAATAGTATGTACCCATGAATAAGCATATTTAGGAAAGCTATTAGAGGTGCGAGTCTTGGTAGGATGATGGGCCTACGTTTCGTATTGAAGGACGATGCAGGTACTACTGAAGAGGGATTTAGATCCGTCGTAATGATAGTGTGGCGGAGGATCCTGATGAGAACCTTAGAAACTCTTCGTCTAAGGGGAGGCCGTTTTGTGGATGTTGTGAGTAGCAAAGAGATTAAAAGCAAGGAACTCACTCTCGCGAAGATGGAGAGAAGGGACTGCGATTTGGTAGTGGGAAAGAAGATGTCTCCCTTAAAGGAAAGGTTAGTGGATGAGGGGAAGAGAGAAGTTTTAAGTGGTAATGTTATGGATGAGAGTAGCAAAGAAAGGAGAAAAAGCAGGGTTTTTTTCTTTAAGAACATGAGAAGAAGTAGAAGTGGCAAGTATGATGTACGGGCAGTAGAGGAAGCCGCTTTTGGAAGTGGTGGAATAATCGATAGTAGGCGCCTTGAAGATAAATCTATGGGATATGAAGGCCATAGACGGGGATATTTAGAGGGACTATTTGGTATGGGTTTTCGCGCACAGGCTGCTTCTAATGTGGATAACCCGTTTGGGGACTTCGGTGAGGCAATAAACAATAGTACTTTCTCTCTAAAAGAAGGACCATCTGAGAGAGTTCCGTGCGAGGCTTCTGTGGATGATTCTGAAGGAGAGAGGTCCGCTGCTAACGATCATGAAGAACCAAAAAAGAGCAATGGAAGATTTGCAAGATTCTTTCTTGGTGGCATCAAGAAGGATCTTAATGTGGGCAAGCCCCTAGTATCTAAAGTAGGGAGCGGAGGCTCCGAAGACAGTATTGAAGAAGAATCCGCCTCTGAAGATGAGATCAAGGCAGTAGAGCGATATAGTAGCACTTCTGAAGAAGAATTACTGATTGGAGAGCAGGGAAGAGCAGCCTCTAGGAGTGATTTCTACGTGAGTAATCGAGAGATTGAAGGTAGCTTCCTTGATTTTGAAGGAAGTGTGAAAGGCTCCAGCAACACTATTCCAGGACATGGTTCTGAGTGTGAAAAAGGCAGCAGCAAAGGAAAGCCACGTCCTTTTGTTGCGTTAAAAGGACTGGTGAAGAAGATGAATAGAGCGAAAACTCGGTCAGTCTCAGATGATGATAGTAGTGATAGTGAGGTTAAGAAAAAAAGTAGTTTTCGTGCCCTAAAGCGCCTGCTGAAAAAGCGTAATAAAGCTCCTGAAAGTGTAATAACGACAGAGGAGAAAGAGGAGCACAAAAAGTCCTTTTTCCACTTGATAGAGAGTGGCCTTGGTGTCGCTGCAGTTTGTGCATGTATTAGCGCGATGGCCATAGTGTTCAAGGTATGCAGTAATAAGACTAATAATGTGGGCATCCATGCGTATATTGCATGTGTTCTTGCCACTATTATAGGAATAGCAATGGCAGTTGCAGTGCTGCATTACTTTGTTCCAAAGGTAGTAGATAAAACCAAAACGCAAAGCAGTGCCGGGAAAAAAGGTCGTGACATATTTGAAAAGGACTGCTTGTTTTGGATGGTTGAGTTTAAGAATGTAGTAGCGCTTCGTTACGGATACACCCAAGCAAAAAAAATGGCTGCAAAAAGTGCCCCTACTAAGCATCTTGGCTTCAATAACAATGGGAAGCTCTTTTACAAGGGGTTCAGCGTTCCAGAAAAAGTGTGCCCAACCGCCACAGTTTTTGGAAGTAAGTGCAGTGAAATGACTGAGAGTGGTGAGCATATGATCTCCAGGATCCACTTCCAGGATCCAGATTCCATGGCCTTCTTGCGTAAAATACACCCAGCAGTCGGTGAAGATTTGCGAGATTACCTTACCTTTAGACCCCTAAAGGCGGATATCAAGGATGCGTATCGCTTTAGTGCATGTTTCAAATACAGGTTTGCCGACAGAGAGACTTATATACGTTTTGCACTGGCTATGGCTCAGGCTGGATGTAATGAACTATTGATAGCATATCTTTCTTCGTTTATGCCTAAGGCCTCTTATGCTCGTGGTGAGAGATGTGAGGGGCTATCATTGCGTTTTATGAAAACAAAGGAGTGGAGGCTTTTGTGTTTTGATGAAGCAAGATTTGGCTTGTTAAGTAAAACAAGTACATACTGTAAGAAAGGAATCATTGAAGATCAGAAGAAGTTTCTTAAGTATTTCTTAGATGCGTACGGTAAGCACGCACCTGCGAACAGTAAACAGGCTTGGGGTGAGAAAAATAGCGTAGATGGTGCTGCATGTATGAAAGGGGAGAAGGGGCCAGGTTTTCCCTTCAATAACCCTCGCTATGCCCTGGCTCTCGACAGACTTGCTAAGGGGTGCGGTGCTCGTATTGAAGAAGACGCTTATACCGGATATAGGACCTTCATCAAGGACAAAAATATGCAATTTGGGTTTGCGAACGCAGTTTTTGTTAAAGAAGGCACCGTTGATTGCGTCTATGACTACAGTGATAAGTACTGCGCGCGAGAAACTACCGATACATACATATCAAATATGAGAAAAGAGCGAGTGCACAAGGGATGGTGTCGATTTAGGTAAGTTTATCCCCATGTCTGCTTCTTTTTTTCAAGCTTCATAGGATGGCTCTGTTGCTTTTAAT
>NZ_JAWLNY010000031.1:0-12823 GCF_036903315.1 Anaplasma bovis
TGCCTCACGGCGTCTTTATAGACCTCCATAGCTGCGTTCTCTTCACTCTGTGACGCAGCCCCTAAAAGCGCTTTTGCCCTCTCTAACTCCTCAAAGGCCTTGCAGAGTTTTTTACAAACGTTGTCTACAGTATCTATAATATTGTCAGAAAAACTGCAGCTATCCTCAATAAGATTTGCAACGTCATATAGCAAATATGCGCTTTCATGCAGTGACTCACTATGTGCTCTATCATCTTCAACGGTCGCGCCGCTATGCATTTGTGAACTCGCAGACGTCCCAGCTTGAGCTTTGTTTATTAAATCCATAGACGAAATTCTTTTGACATTTGATGATGCTAAGGCTTTTAGTTGCTCAGTATTTTCATACTTGTAGCGCAACATGCACTCTTCTACCATGGAGCTACAATGCCGTGCAGCAAGCCTAGAGAGCTTGATTCTCGTGTTTGTTAAGCCGTAGTAAGCAATATCATACTTTTCCTCATAACCTTTTTCTGAGTGAACCCTACTATGAATTTGTGCTATGTCTGTGTAAGCTGCAGAAATCATCCTTTGTGTAGTAAGCTGATAACTGTGAACGTCATGAGCTGCAGCTATTTGATCACTTAAGACCTGCATAGCAGATACTGCGATTCTTGCAGAGTTACTCAAGTCCCTTAAAGAAGCTGCGACCTGGTCGTAACCCTCCGCACTGTCCCGAGTTTCCCGTGACTCAGACTCGCGCGCAAGTGCAGCTAAAGACTCTGCGTAGGAGAGATCATTCTCCACTTTGTTGTATACGTAAAGTAAAAACCTTTTCTCAGATTCATGTGCCTGTTGATGTGCATTATACATGTCGATACGCTTTTTCTGTATCGATTCCGCAATGTCACTACAGGTTTCGTACATTTTTTGCTCTGTAACATCTGAAAAGCTAGCATCCTTCTCGTGAGGATCACACAGTAAGCTGCATATATCGGAAATTATCTGATTCCTGTGCGCGTCTGATGCTAACACATGTGCCTCATCCAGTGCATACTTCTCCTTCTCAGATAACACGTGCTCAGGTGAGGTTTTGCTTTGCTCGATCATTGCAGACTTAAAAGTATATGAAGCCTCAAGACGTGCGCGCTTTGCATCATGAAGTGTTGATTTAATTGAATTCAGCTCAGATTGGGCCTCTTTCAAGAGTTCCGCATTCTGTTCAACAACTAATTTAGCTTCTCCCGCCTCTTCCTTAGCTTTTCTAAGCCTATCAGAAGCTATTGAGATTTCTTCCTCGTTTTCAGGGGCAGCCGATAAAATAAAATTTAGGTCATGCTGGGCCACTGAGGCAATATAACCAGTATTGCGAGCTACTTCCACTGACGCATCGTAAAGTTTTGTGTACTGCTCTATCTTTTCTTGAGCACTAACTAGATCTTTTTCTCTGAGGGCAAGATTGTATAGCGCTCTTGTATCATCAACTTCCAGGCGCGCCATCCTAGCATCTGAAGAATGTGATAACCGATCATCAGCAATGATACGTGCATCAATATCGCTTAGTTTCTTTAATGAATTTTTATAACTCGCTTCCGCAGATTTTAGCTCGCAATCCGCCCTAGCAGAGGGAAGTAACATTAGTTTAGCATCAAGTATACTCGCAGTTTCTGGGTCTTTTGAATCCGCCCTTGTGATAGCGACGTTATCTCCCTGTAGAAGTAAATTTTTTCTGTGCGCAAGTACTACTGATTCATAATATGTAGGATCCTCAAGCCTACCCTGAAGTTCGCCAATAACCACACGTGCAGAAGATATATTCTCTGACGAAAGGTTAAGATATTCCCTTATAAATTCCTTCTCTTTTTCTGTTATAGGAATTTTTGATTTCTGAATGCCAGGTATGTCACGAATATCTCGCGCCTCTATCAAGCCGTACATGCTGATTTTATTCTTATACTCTTCTATGCGACTCTTCTCCAATGCTATGCCGATCTTGTCGCGCTTGCGTAATACCTCTGTGTACTTGGAAATAGTGCGAGCTTCAGCTTCTTCCACTGCCTGTTTCTTGGCCTCTGCTGCAATGAGATTCTTCTTTGCAACCTCAAGACCCTCTAAACATGCATCTAGAGATTCTTTCGCACGATTCAAATCCTGTTCTGCTTTCGCGCGCTGATCAGATACAACACCAGATTCATCCCCAGATGAAGTGGTAGCCACCTCCTGCTCTCCTTCCTGTTCTGCTGCTTGCGGATTAAATTTCGCTGCATAAAATTGGGACTGGGCATCAGCAAAAGACTTCCTTGCCTCATCAAGATTGGATTCAGCCTCAAGAAGGTCCCTCCTAGCCAAAACAACGTTGTTGGTGGCAAGAATGTTTTTGAGAATCGCAGATTCAACCGAAGGTACAAATGCTGAGACGTTTTCTCTGGCAGTAAGAAACGCACGCTCCCACAGATTCTTGCGTATCACCGCAATGGCAGAACTTATAGAAAACATGCGAAGCTCAGCTTTGTAGATTTTATGCTCTATATAACCGCGCCTGGTTTGCAATTCTTCTAACTTCTTCTCGCTGGCGCTAAGTTCAGCTTCCGCCTTCAATAACTTTGAGCTCGTGCGAGATTGCTGCACGGAACTATCTCCAGCACGTATGAATCTCAGATCCGCCTCTAGCTCCTCTACAATTGTTGCATTTCTTTCACAGACCTTTCCAGCGCGCTCAAGCTCTATAACCGCGTCTTTAGCAGCAAATTTTAGCTGTCTTACCTTAGCCTTAAGTGCATCTAAGCGCTTCGCATAGCGGCTAGTTTGTGTGAAAAACTCCCTTTCAATGCCAGTTGCTCTAAGCTCCCTATACGTATTGCGTAGTGCAGAAGGGGAAATTCCCTGCATCCTCAGTATTAAATCTAGTTCATCCAGATCGTCCGTACGAAACTCCTTACCGTCGAATTCAATGGTACGTTTAGGGTTTACCAAAGTTGACATACCATAAAAAATCCGGTTCAAACTTTGAATATTGAATAACGAAGACATCAGCATCACTGGTGTCAGAAGCGCTCCTAAAGCTGGTGGTATAGTGACACTTGGCAGTGACAAACAAAGCTGTATTGGCATCAAAAATACGGCGGTAGCTGCACCACTTATTGATGCTGCGATTTTTCGGAAAATAGATTGGGTAAATTCAGCTGCTTGTTGCTCATCTTGACTCTGAGAGTCCGCATCAACATCAGGAACCACGCTGTCCCCGACACCCAAAACTCGATCTCTAATGTGTGTGTATACCTCTTTTGAAGTGGTGAGTGTATTTCCAACAACGGTCACAAGAGCTTGCATGGCAAATAAAGCCAAGAATATAGGTGAGATAGCAGGAACAATTACCGATGTTACTGCTCCTAAAGCTATTGTTATAACTGAAACTAATGTCAGGATAGTAGCCGATAGCACCAATATAGGCGATAGAAATATCTTTACTGCAACCTCTTTTATCTTAGTCAACAACCTCTTATTGGTTGAGGCTTCTTCTGAATGCTTAATGAATATCCCTTTAACCACATTATACAGCCTATCATAATGCGCAATGCGGTATACTGAATTTACTGCTAAGGCCACACAGTACACCCATGTGTTTAAAGAGGCTGATAAGATAGCACATGAAGTATATAGAGCTTTCGGCGCTGCTTGTTTATAGGAAAGCCTGACACCCTGAGAAAATATTTCTCCCAGCGACGAATAACTTGTTCTCCGTGCTTCATGGTCAATATCTTGCTCTATTAGAGTGCCCATACTATCTAGAGGCGTGCCTCCGAAGACTTCATCAATATATGGTGAGTAAGTGCTATGCGTTGTGGAGTTACGCGTGACAGGTGTCATGTTATACCTATAGACATGGGTAAGAAATTAGAAAGGCGCTGAGACAGAAATATAACACAATTCTGATAAGTACTAGATATAACATATATGTTGTACATATACAATATAAGCGTGTAATTTGTCCAATTGCAGGAGATATTCCTATCGTGCGAAAACAGAAAAGTAGGAAGAAATTAATCTTTTTACCACTGCTTTCTATTATTCCAATAAGCTGTATAACGAAGTACACCCTTGCTTTAAGAGTGTACTTCGCACTACGCTTTCATCAATACAATCAATGTTTAGCTTGCATGAGCAATGCTTATACTGCTGTCCATACTTTCTGCAAAAATATCCGCCATACTAGTTGGAATTCTGTTAGTCGCAGAAGCTTTTTCCACTAGTTCCTCGTGCAGTACTGAGGTTGCATGAGCCTTAAAAGCGCGTATATCATCAACTGAAGTAAGGTCAGTAGGATTGTTCTTCATAAGCTCCAGAACCCTAACGATAATTTTTTCCTTCGTAGATAAAGGCCTCGTCTCTTGCAAGTGCAGCATATGAGCATACATTTCTGTGCCCATGACTTTAACTCTCCTCGAATTTTCTTCACAATTAGAGATATGAGCTAAAGCTGCCTGTACTTCAGGATCAGCTGAAAGATCTTGCTCATTCATTCTATACCTGAACTCAGATTCAACATTCGAAATTCTATTTCGAATGTTCATATTGAGGTCTTGAATGTCTCCCACCACTGTACTGACAGCGTTTCTTACTGCGCTAAACTCTAATGATTCCAATGACAATGAAGGATTACGAAAAGCAGAACTAGACAAAATAAAACCAAGTGCCGATTTCATAGAGGAATGAGTAATAGCAGATACCTGCTCCCGCGACATTTCTAAAAGAGCCTGCTTAGTTGCTCTGCTTTCTTCCAAATCAAGTTTCGGAAATGCAACATTAAGGAGCATATATAGTGGATTAAATGGCACGGAAAGGACAGCGGTTAATATTGATGGCACTACGGATGCAACTGCAAGAGTATATAGTGAAATTCTGTGCAACACGGTCATAAAACCACGCTCAAAAGCACCCGCATCTTCTCTTACGTGTTGCATGGGCTTCGACAAAAACCCCTTCCACAGAGTAGCCACTTCTGTACCCAGGTGACCCACTCCAAGAAGTGCTGTGTGAATAAGATTATGAATTAGAAACACCCCTAGTACAACATTGCAAGCCCAGAACAAGCCAGATATTGCCATAATTGCAAATTTCACAAATACGAAGAATGCTGCCAAGCCAGTTATTACTGCGCTAGCAACATGTGCCACATCAGAACGCCAAGAATTCTTGCCACCACTTGCAACATCTGCAAATTTAGCTACAGCGTCATGAGAAAGCTTCTCACAGAAGTCTAATAGAGACATAGAGCGGTCACAGCAGGCTACAAAGGCCTTATAAAGCAACTGACGCAGAAGCTTACCCTGGTGAATACTCAGCCTGCGTACTGACGACAAGTGAGCAAACGCACCACCACTACCAACAGACGAGACTACCTGCCCACCTGCCATTATATTATCATTTCCTGATAGCATATATTATACCTATTTTTCAACATAAGTTGTTGTGCAGATACTACATATCTATAAATATGTAGTTATTCGTACACTATGTCACATAATAGTCACATCTCTAACGTATATCAATCAAATAATGCATATAAATGACAAATATCAACTTCAGGAATATGTATATTTATGCATAACCCACTCCATAAAAGGCCATTTTGTGATATTTTTAACATGAATTCTCAGTCAAACAGTCAAATAAGATATTATGTGCCTTTTCAGCAATGACCCTGAGGTAGCGGGTAGTAAGTATCTGTGCTTCAGGGGGTTTTGATTAAGGATATCGTTGTATAAACTTTTGACATTATTGCACGTGCAATACGCTGTTAAGGGAATTGCCCTATCTAGCTTTTGTATTTAAGGCCTACAATATTTGTTCGTTGTTTGGGACGACAATTTGATATTAGTAAGCATCCTTGAAGATCTGCAGATTTGATATAAGATTCTGACGTAATTTCTTTTATTGTCTATGTAGCTTCCGCTATGTGTGGGCGGGGGCTATAAAAATTATACACTGCATTTCTATATTGAAGGCTGACAATATTTGATCGCGGTTTGAGATTTAGCAGAGGGGTAAGCGTGTCACGCGGCACACAGCTTCTGTGTGAAACTCTACAAAGTTCCTCCATTTCACTTTTGCTGTTTGAGAGAATCTAACAAAGGTGCTGTATTACAGATTATTTGAGGGCCTATAATATTTGATCGCAGTTTGAAACTTAGTAGAAGTGAGCGTGTACTTGTGTGCGGCACGCAGCCTCTGTGTGAAACCTTGAAGTTCTTCCTATGTCACTTCTGTCGGTTACGAAGATCTAATAAGGATGATGTGTAGCCCTCCTATATTGGAGGCTGGCAAGATTTGATCACTGTTTGAGACAATTTGATATAAGTAAGCGCCCTGCAGACCGTCTGTGCTTATATGTGAGACTTACCTACGTGCTTCCGCTATTTTAGGAGAGGCAACAAAGATGATGTATTGTACTTCTGTGCTGTATTGGCAGAACAATGTTTAATTGCTATTTGAGACAATTCTGTAGAAATAAGGGCCATTGTGAAGCACGCAGCTTCTGCATTGAAGGACCTACAATATTTGATCGCGGTTTGAGATTTAGCAGAGGGTAAGCGTGTCACGCGGCACACAGCTTCTGTGTGAAACTCTACAAAGTTCCTCCATTTCACTTTTGCTGTTTGAGAGAATCTAACAAAGGTGCTGTATTACAGATTATTTGAGGGCCTATAATATTTGATCGCAGTTTGAAATTTAGTAGAAGTAGCGTGTCCTTGTGTGTAGCACGGAGCTTCTGTGTGAAGGTGAGGCCTATCAATTTCTTTCCTGTGTTACTTCTGTCGGTTACGAAGATCTAATCAGGATGATGTGTAGCTCTCCCATACTGTGAAGGCTGGCAAGATTTGATCGCTATTTGAGACAATTTGATATAAGTAAGCGCCCTGCAGACCGTCTGTGCTTATATGCGAAACTTGCTACCTACGTGCTTTTACCGTTTAGGAGGGCAACAAAGATGATGCATTGTACTTCTGTGCTGCATTGGCAGAACAGTGTGCTTTATAGACGGAAGGTAAGCACCTTTATTTACCTAGTGCGAGCAGCCACGTGAATAGTTAGACGACGGGAGACATCATCTACGCTGCTGTCACTTAAGTAAGAGCTAGGATATCGCCGCGGTAGTGATCCCCCTTTGCCGCGCCTTTTCCTCATTTGTGTACACTGTGTCTCTGTAGCCACATCTCTATCTCCCAGATGTGCTGATGCTGCATTTCGCGCCCCTAGCTTCTTCCTTCCAGATGTCTTTTCAGTCGACACCTTTTCGAGTATATCATCATCCGTAGATAAAGGTTCCGCTGTTTTTGAAGGTAACTCCGCGATTAGGTCGGTAGCTTGTTCCTTATCACTTATTGAGATGCAGGAATCTGCAACTGCCTCCCTCTCGATAGAACAGCTTTGTTTTTCATCGGCATTATGTACAGCTTTGGGTTTGTAAAAATACTGCCCTACTACTGATAGCAGATAACTGATCGACTTCTTTATTTGTGCAATACGGTACCTTATTTCCCCGTATAGACGCATGAATACTGATTTTATGAAATCGACAATAGAAAACTTTCTAGTACCTTCTTCTTGTTCCTTCACGGATGCTTCCGATCCTGATGCTTCATCACGTTCAGTAGAGGGTAGCAGACGTTTCTTTATTAACTCGACTGAATCCCTGATTGTCGCCTTTTTTGTAATGCGCACACTAAACATGTCAGCTATGGGAATAGACTCGTCTGGAAGATTCCATTCAAGCATAAACCCTACAACTGGCATCACGCGTGGAGGGCTATTGAAAATAGTTACATCTTTCACGGAGTCTAGCTCGGCGTCTATTTTGGAACGAAGCTTCTTCTCAGGGTGAACTTTGTCGACGCCTGGAAATGCTATCCGCACTACAAAGTTCTTATAGTGCAGTTGCTCATTGTCAGGAGACACTGATACATCATACCAGATGTGTGTTGCCACATATCCACCAAGCCATGGGGTAGGGTAAAAATGGGAATACACAGACAGCTCGTTTTCAGACTTAAAATCTATGTATACACCCCTGTCCACTCCCATGCTCACAGGCTTCATGGTAATATGTCTCTTTTCAGGGGGGTGCTTGCTAAATAGATTGTAGCCTGATAGCTGTACTTCAAAAGACGGAAAGCCACAGACGCCTGCCTGACTCACCGTGGTGACGAGCTCTTCAATCAATGCAGGATGAATGTTAGTGACGCTTTTACCCTTTTCAGCAGCTGCAGAATATATCAACTCTTTCAACACAGTGGCGGATATAGCCCTATATCCAAATCTATCATGATTAGATTTATACTCTTCCTTGGTCATCTTCAGAAGACTACACAGTTCATCTGACGGGTACTGATCCAGAAACGACTTATTCAATGTAGCAGACTTCTTGGTGACGCCTCCTACCCCTGTCAGGAAGTTCATTGAGGAAATGCAAAGGGCATCGTCATGTACGCCATAAATGTGCAAGAAAGACCTATGAAGGTCCTTCATAGCTGCATCACCAGTTTGCACATCTTCGAATTCTAACCTCCGTATTGCAGAAGACGGGGTCTGCATAGACAATGCACGGTCTATAAGTTTCATGCCAGCCCGCCTTATCTGAGGAATTTCCTCTTGCGTAAGCGCTCTACCCTCGAATGGAGCAGTAACCTGGTCGTCAATTTCATTTGATAACATGCTGTTTACATCATTCTTTGACATGGTAGGTTCGGTAGTAGATCGGGCGCGGGTAACATGTGATCGTTGCTTATCAGGTGCCCCTGATGGCATTACAGTGCGGGGTGCTACTGCTTCACCCTCTCTTTCATTTTCGTAGCTATTATGTGAGACTTCCTCCGATAAAGATACATAACCCGTAAGGGAGACATCTTCGGAGTAGGAACCAGCTATCAGTGTACGTTTCAGCAGCCTACGCGCGTATCCTTTTGTAGCTGCTTTTTTTACCTTAGCTAATAAGCCCGCGTCACTCACGCCACCCTTTGAAACAGCAGTTTTGATATGGGGAACGTGTGAAGGTGGATCACTATAGGTCTCCCTCTTGGCATCCAATACTTGTCTCTTTCTTTCATCAGAAACGCTTTCTTGAGCTGTGGGGAGATGCTCCTGATCTAGATAGCGACCTGCAAAAGAAGCTGCCTCAGGGTGTGGCTGTTGTACTGCAGTATCTTCCTTGTCAAAGCCATTGTATTCCTTTTCTACAGGTGCACTGCTCTTTGAGATAGCAGTTTTGGTGCGCTGAGTACGTGATTCAGGCTTATGGTAGGGCACTGCTTTCCCCAATACTTGTTCCTCTTTTGCAGCAGGAATATTTTCCTGAACACTAGGAGATACCTCAGATCTAGACACACGACCCGCAAGAGAGACAGCTTCAGGACGTGGATGTTGTACTGCAGTATCTTCCTTGTCAAAGCCATTGTATTCCTTTTCTACAGGTGCACTGCTCTTTGAGATAGCAGTTTTGGTACGCTGAGTACGTGATTCAGGCTTATGGTAGGACACTGCTTTCCCTAACACTTGCCCTTCCCCTATACCTGTACTTTCCAGGCCACCAGAGTGGACCTTTGACTCAGGCGCAGACGTATAACCCGTAGGGTAGACAGTTTGCGAGCCAGGAACTGGCACTATAGCGTCTTGCCCAAGCAACTTACGTGCGTGTGCATCGTATCTATCTTCTTGCAACTTATCCATGCTACTTACACCATTATTAGATGACACATTGCCGAAAATGAGGGGAGGGGGGAACATCATACCTCCTCCTACATAAGCCTCATCCGATAAAGATACGTACCGTATAGGAACGACAGTATCCGAATCTGAAACCGGCACTACAGCGTCTCGCGCCATTAACTTACGCGCCCTGGTATTGCACCTATCATCTGCTCCCGGTGCGCTGCTCTCATTTTTGACATGAAACTCACGTACTTTGAGAGGCTTACTAAACTCAACAGAATACTGAGTGCTTCCTACATCGTTGCCCCCAGGGAACTCCCCTGATAACGATATGCGATACGAAGTTAGGTAGACAGTTTCGGACTTCTTGAAAACTTGCACTACAGCATCTCCGGCCATTAACTTACGTGCTACGTTATCCTGACATCTGTTTTCGACAGTACTAGCCCTGTCTAGCTCTTGTTCACGACACATATGCGCGTGCTTCCATGCACTGCGTAATGATTCTTCTTCTATATCAGGCAATAGGGGACGAAAATCCTTACCCCTGTTCCTCAACTTCCTTTCAACAATCTGCCGTGCTGTTAGCTCAATGCTATTGCCCCATCTATTGCGCAAACCATAAACCTTCGGTAGGTGCTGCTCATTGCTGTGAGCGCGGTCTTCAACTCGCGCATAGCGGGAAGCTATGGTGCTATCGTTTTTGTGTGGCTTATCCATACTACTTACACCATTATTAGATGACACATTGCAGAAAATGAGGGGGGGGGGGACACCATGCCTCCTACTACGTTATCACCCTCAGGAAACTCCCTTGATAACGACGTTCGGATCGCAGTTAGGGAGACAGCTTCAGAACCAGAAGACACAATTGTTCCAGCAACTTCGTTCTCATACAGATTCCTAACGCGTGCAGGGATCTCATATACGGTAGGTACCTTACCCTTTTTGTGCATGACACGTGCAAGAATGTACCTCTTGCCTCTATATGTACGTGCCTCTGGCAGAGAAGAAGAATGATACGGTCTCGAAATGTCATCGTTTCTGTGTGACTTGTCCATATCACTTACGCCGTTATTCGATAACACGCTGCTGGAAACAGAGTGGGAGGACATCATGCCTACTACACGAGCCTGATCCGATAAAGACACGTACAGTGTAGAAACAACAGTCTTAGAATCAGGAGCTTGCACTCCAGCGTCTTGGCCAACATTCTCGCGGGTACGTCTGTCAGCACACCCACTTTCGATACCTTTGTGTGTACGCCCAACAAGGGAAGAACTAAGCTGGTATGCTGCAATTTCCTCAGTATCCGACAGGGCTGCATCGCAAGGAGCAGACTGCGCCGTGCTACTGGCGAAAGGGGAATGATACGATTTTGAGATGTCTGTACGTGCGTGCCCTGCAGCGTTGCTCCCCTGGTTATCAGGAAACCCTTCTGGTCCAAGTTCAACGCTGCTGTCCGCTAAAGAATGCTTCACTACGTACCTCATAGGGTAATGCTGTCATACACGACAAGAAAACTCCAAAGCGTGCATACGTAAAATTATGTACGGGAGACGTGATGAAATTCAAAAACTACCCCTTATTCTACAAGAATGTACGGGATTTGTAAATAGTTAAATATTTAACACATATGCAAATCTTACTGCAATATCTGGTAGATGTTGTGTGTTTACATTGTGTCTTGTCGGGGGTTTTGTACACCTACGTACGCATAAGTCCTTTGGTAGCGTAATATATTAACGGTACACATACACGTAAACTTGGGCTGCATCCATAGTTTGACATGTGGCTTATAGAAGTGCTAAAAGCATTACATATTGATTTTATGTGGCGTGTGTGTTCGGATGCGTGATAAGTGCATAAATAGCATGATAAGAGTTGATCATGCGGGGGAATATGCGGCCGTGTGTATCTATCGTGGGCAGGAGATTGCATTAAGAGGAACTGCTGAGGAAAGCGTAGTAAGGGATATGAAGCTGCACGAGGAGGCACATCTTGCTTATTTTAATTCTGCTATCAAGAAAAGGAGGGTGCGCCCCACAGTATTTTTACCCGTATGGCACGTGGCTACAGTATGTATGGGGTATGTTACCGCCATCATGGGCAAAGAAGCTGCTATGGCGTGCACAGCTGCGGTAGAAGAGGTGATTTGTGAACACTATGATAGCCAGATAAAACAGCTGCAGTTGTTGAATGAGGACAAGGATTCCGAAACGATGGGGAAAATCGCTCAATTTCGTGAGGAGGAGAGAGAGCATATGGAAGAAGCCTTGAACAGGGGGGCAGAGATGGCTTCGGGATATGGCATATTGTCTTTTATGATAAAATCTGCCTGTAGGTTAGGTATAGCGGTATCTAAAGTACTTTAAGGGTGGTTTTAGACATTGGTTATGTGGAGTATGCTAAGTAAATTTTGCAACGACGACATGGAAATGAATTTTGTGGGTGGTTCTCTATTCACAATCATCATGTCGTTCCTAATATTGCTAGAGTTTGCTCTTAGTGGTGTAATGTTTGAGTATACTCCAAGATTTGATATCATATGCATGTCTCTTTTGTGCAGTAGGAAAATAAAGGTTCCCTGTGTTCCTCTACTGTGTGTAGGAGTTTTTCGCGATATCATATACATGCTACCATTAATATCATCTTCGGTACTGTGCGTATTCGTGGGGGAGATTTTGAATGGACACAGAACCACTTGGGCTCCAAGGGAATATCTCAGGGTAATGACTATAATGCACTGCGTACTGTGGGTAGCGAACTGCGTTGTGTACAGAGAGGCTGCGTCTATTAGATACCTGATTTTCCAGGTATTTGTGTGCACGGTAGCGATCATGCTTTTCTCTTATGGCAGTAAGCGTAAAAATGCTTAACTGGTACATATTCTCTTAGCTTGCCAACTTAGCTGAATTCGGAATAGTTGCTACATAATTTAGATCTGCTTGGGCTGCAGTTCTCAATGTGAGCTTTTTTTTTATGATCCGCAGGGCTGGGTTGTGATGTCAGGCTACATGTTTCTGCAACGTGCTGTGTATTGAGTATCCATCCTCCTCCTAGCTGCATACCTTCTTTTACCTTGCTGACTTCGCGAAGGCAGGGTGTTGTGTGACTTAAGTTTGACTAGGCTGTAGCTCTTGATCCTTTTGATTATT
>NZ_JAWLNY010000032.1:0-12341 GCF_036903315.1 Anaplasma bovis
CGATTCTCCGTTGCTAACAGAGTGGCAATATCCACTGCTTACAATGGATGTGTGGGAACATGTTTACTACCTTGATTATATGAATGTGCGCAAGGAGTATATACGCGTATTTTTGGAGCATTTAGTAAATTGGGATTTCGCAGCTTCCAGATTGGAAGCTATTGGTGTTTTATAGTTGATAGTGTTCTTGTCACAGGTTAACTGTTTTATAATTTTTTATTGATAGAGTCTGCGACAGTTGCGTGTGGTTAGTGGGTTTTGTTATGTCGGGTAGTGTTAAGGCTGACCAGTTGTTTAAGGGGTTGACAAGGCCTACTATGCTATTCGGTGTTAGTTATACGTTTGCCATAATGAACTTCATGATTTCGGTCATGATATTTATGTACAGTAACGATTTCAGAGTTCTGCTGATATGGGCGCCGGGAATGCATGCAATAGGGTTTGCAGCGTCCTCAAAGGATCCGTTATTCATGGACTTATTTCTTGTTAGGATGCAAAGATGCAGCAAGTGTCTGAATCGTTTTTATCATAATGCTAATTCTTATGATGTGATGTAGATGTTTACGCTTGGGAGGATAGCGTCCACAAGGAAACGCAAGGTCGTAGACAGAGAGTATCATGAGTCGCATTTCCTCCCATATCTTGGGCACTGGAATAGCACAACTTTGGTAACAAAGGATGGGTCCTTGCTGAAGGTTATAAAGCTTTCTGGGTATGCCTTCGAGACTGCTGACGACGAGGATCTGGTCATTCAGAATTCTATAAGAAATCAGACCTTGCGCAGTATGTCTTCGTCTCATTTAGGTCTGTATTTTCACATAATAAGAAGGAGAAAAAACGCATTTACTGAAGGCTTTTCAGGAACGAAGTTTGCGAACGCTTTCGCTGATGGAGTTAATACGCAGTGGCGTGAAAAGCACATGGCGAAGCAATCTTTCGTGAACGAGCTCTATATTACCATAGTTAGGGAAGGTAGCAGGAAGAGTGCAGAGCTTTTTGCTAATGTACTAAAGAAATTCAACAGGGGTGCGGCTACAGAAGGCTGGAAAAACGACATGAGGGCTGCATCTGAAGATTTGGAAGAGATTACCAACAGGCTTGTTACGAGTCTGCGCAACTATGCTCCCAGAGAATTGGGTATAAGGAGTACAAATGCTGGTAACTTTTCTGAGATTATGGAGTTCCTGCTGCAGATTGTTAATTGCGGCACTGTACACAACGTTGCTATGCACATGGGTGACATTTCCAAGCATCTTCCCATGCATAGGCTGTACTTTGGGCACAGAGTTGTGCAGGTAGTGGGGCACAGTGAATCCAAGTATGCAGGTCTGATAAGTCTGAAGGAATATGGGCAGAGCACTTCAGCTGGTATGTTGGATGCGTTTTTGCAATTGCCGTACGAATTTATAATAACGCAGTCTTTTAAGTTCACTAACAGGCAGTCTGCCATAACGAAGATGCAGATTCAGCAAAATCGGATGATACAATCTTCCGATAAGGCTATATCGCAAATCCACGAAATATCTAAAGCGTTAGATGATGCAATGAGTGGTAAAATTGCTTTTGGGTTGCATCACTTAACAGTCTTGTGCATCGAAAAGACTCCGAAGACTCTGGAAAATGCGCTTTCTCTAGTGGAGGCAGAATTATCGAATTGTGGAGTTTACCCCGTTAGAGAGAAAATCAACCTTGAGCCTGCATTTTGGGCTCAACTTCCGGGCAATTTTTCATATGTCGTGCGCAAAGCAGTTATCAGCACTTTAAATATGGCTGGGTTTGCGTCGCAGCATAACTATCCTAGCGGCAAGAAGTTTGGCAATCACTGGGGTGAAGCTGTTACTGTTTTTGATACTACATCAGGCACTCCATTTTTCTTCAGTTTTCACATACGTGATGTGGGACATACCGCTATCATAGGGCCGACAGGTGCTGGTAAAACTGTCCTTATGAATTTCTTGTGTGTTCAAGCCATGAAATTCTCTCCTAGGATATTTTTCTTCGATAAAGATCACGGTGCGGAGATTTTCATTAGGGCGCTAAACGGGATTTACACGACTATAGAACCCAGGGGCACGACTGGATTAAATCCGCTTCATTTGGATGATACGCCTGATAATAGGACCTTCTTAATGGAGTGGTTGAAGATTCTGTCTACTACGCTTTCACCCAAAATGACTCCTGACGATGTGCTGCGCATTGACGATGCAATTGAGGGTAATTACAAGCTGAGAAAGGAAGACAGAATATTACGAAATTTGGTGCCATTTTTAGGCATAGGAGGGGAAGATACTTTGGCAAGTCGCATGGCGATGTGGCATTCTGATGGATCTCACGCGTCGCTTTTCGATAATGAAGAGGACTTGTTGGATTTTACGAAGTCTAGGGTGTTTGGATTTGAGATGGGAAATTTATTAAAAGATCCAGTTGCGTTGGCGCCCACCCTGCTTTATTTGTTCCACAAAATTAGTATTTCTTTGGATGGTACGCCATCTATCATAATTCTGGATGAGGCATGGGCTTTGATAGATAATCCTGTATTCGCTCCCAGAATTAAGGACTGGCTTAAGGTATTAAGGAAGCTCAACACTTTTGTTGTTTTTGCAACGCAAAGCGTAGAGGATGCTAGTAAGAGTCAGATAAGTGACACATTGGTTCAGCAAACTGCTACGCAGATATTTTTGCCTAATCTAAAAGCTACTAGCGCGTATAGAGATGTGTTCATGCTTACTGAACGGGAGTATTCCTTAGTGAAGTACACCGATCCAGGTAGTAGGTTTTTTCTTGTTAAACAGGGTGTAAATGCGGTCGTAGCTAGAATAGATCTCAGGGGATTAGAAGATACCATTAATGTTTTATCCGGTAGGGCAGAGACAGTAGGTTTGTTGCGGGAAATAATAGAAGAAGTGGGGAGCGATTCTAATGTTTGGTTGCCCATTTTCCAGCGAAGAGTGAAGAATGCTTAAATTAGCGAAGGCTGTATCGTTTTTCTTCATATTTACTGTGTGTGGATGGCTTGTGCCGTCTATTGGCTGTTTTGCTGAAGAAGCGGCTGTTAAAGAAGATCGCTTGGTTCACTACAGGTATAGTGAGGCCACTAATCCACGCTGCGGAGCTTCTAAGAACGTCGCAATTGTAGGAGGTAAGGCCGTAGGGGGAGGATTGGCTGCTATGCTGGCCGGAGCTGTACTCATAAACATGGGGCAGAACTTTCTTGGATGGGGTCTTGTAGCTACTGGAACAGCCGCTGTTTCCGCTGCCGTGGGTGCTTCTTCTTCGTACTTCATATGCAATTGGAGCTTTGTTAGACATCCAGTCCTCAGGTTTGAGGGGAAAGGGCAAGGACCTAAGACCGAGGAGTCTGGGTACTCAGAGGGTGATTATAAGGAATGCCAGGATCCTCAAAGTGGTAATAGTGAAATATTGGCTCTCTACAAGAATAGTAGTAATGGGAGCTGCTCTAAAGAATTCGCGACTATGGAGGAATATTACGCTTGTCTAGGTGCTGGTAAAAAAACTTTAGAGGAAGCCAAAAGAACTGAGCCAATATGTCCAAAAGGAAAGTTTAAGAAAGTTGACTATTATGCGTGGCCTAAAAATAGAGTATCAAGTTCTCGATACATAGAGGTGTGTTATCGTAACCCGCTCTCATATCTAGCTGCGGCACCATTTTTATTGTTTGGTCTTCAATTTGCCAGTGGTTCATATACCGAAATATTGAAAAACAGTAGCAAGTATCCAAGAGAGGCAACTTTTGGTGACGAGGAGATGCATAAAACCAAGCTTACTGTGTCAGGTGCCTGGGTCGATAGTAGTGAGAGCGTTGTTAAATGTGAAAGAATGAAGGCTGGTGATAAAAGAAACATACACACAGCGCAATTTAGGGCGGTTGAGCGAGGATCTCAACTTTGTGTTGATGCTATTGCTGTAGGAAGTGGTAACCTGGGTTTGGCGGTAAAGCCTGAGATAGGTTGTCAGATGAGGCCTAGCACTGCGCCTTCTCCAATGTGCAAGGATTCTAAGCCTGTGGAAGAAGGAGGTAAGGTGATTAAATACGACAATAGTAGCTGCTATAGCTGTTACGTTGCTGATGTTTGCAAAGGAACTGCAAGCTTGCACTCGCAAACTGTGTTTCCAGTGACTTCGGTATTGGTAAGTTGCGTTAAAGAATCGCTAAAACAGTTACTTGATCCTCCAGCAGGTTGCGCTGCGAGAAGAGCTAATGCTGCTGGTCTAAATCCTGGGTTTCTAAAAGTCGCTCAAGAGAGACTTAAAAAGGCTGTCATGGCTGCTTTAGTGTTGGCACTCATACTGTTTTCTATAAAAGCAGTCATGGGAGGAGTGCAAGGTGGGTCAGAACTTTATATGACTGCCATAAAGTTTGCTTTGGTCATATATTTTACGCAGGGTAACGCGATGACGCATGCCTACGATTATATCACTAAGTTGTCTATAGGGCTCTCAGATATAGTGCTACAGGCGGCTGGCAATAATGGAATATGTGATTACAAGGCCGAAGATTACAAAAATAAAGAATTTTTATATTTAATGCCATGGGACAGGCTTGACTGCCGAATGATGTTTTACTTGGGTAGTCAACTAAATTGGGGTACGGGCACCGGAGTTGTGTTGACGATGCTCTTGTGCGCAGGCTTATTAATAGTAGCGATGTTGATAAATGCTAAGGTGATAATATGCCTCGTAACGTTATGCGCAGTAATAATGTTGATACTGTTGGTGATATGCACGGTGTACGTGTTTTTGATTTCGCTCATTGCGCTTACCATTTTGGTCATAATATCACCGCTAATGATACCTATGTGCCTATTTCAGGCTACTAAGGGGTTTTTCGATGGATGGACTAAGCAGCTAATGACTTTTGCGCTGTATCCTGTGATTTTATTTTCATTCCTCTCTTTAATGTTCACAGTTTTCGACAATTTGTATTTTGGTAACCTGCAATTTGAGCGTAAGGATGTTGTAATTGGTCAGAAAGAGGACGGCACTGAGATTAAGAAGACAGGATATAAGCTTAAAGATGAAAAAGCATGCGAAAAATCCGAAAATGACAGCAATTTGGCGTGCATGTTTAGCACTGTGCAATTTCACAGCAAGAAGTTATTTTTAGGCTTGTATGGGACTTCTCCCGAATTTAGAAGCGCTACTGTTGCGGTGTGGACAAAGCTGGGAGTGTTTGTATTGGTTGGGTTCCTCTTCTATCATTTCTTGTCCTCCATATCATATATAGCTGGGGAATTGGCTGGAGATCCACGTGTTGGAGCGATAGGTAGTGGAAGCTTTAATCCAAGGACTCTTGCCCATAAGGCGGCGAGCATGGCGTCTTCTGCTAGAAGCTTCTCTACGGGCAAGGTGTCTGACTTGGCTGACAAACTGCGTGGCAAAGTGGGTGATAATATGGGCAAGGGAGGCGGAGAAGGATCAGATAAAGTTTCCGGTGGAAGTGGCGGTTCCAGTCAGGGAGGCGAAGGGAAATAACGCGTTATAGTGCTTGTTATATGTTGTTCAGGGGAGAGCCAGGGTTGTGCCAGATATTAAGCCAATAGTATTGTTATTGCTTTTGACTGGATGCGGGTACATGGGCTGCATATCGCAGAGTAATGTATTTAATGATGTTGTAACTATTGTTGTTCCCACAAATCCTGGCGGCGAGCAAAAATCCGGTAGTAGCAATGTTCAGCACTGGCGTAAGGTGGATTTTCCCTATGCGGGAAAGAAGTTAAAGCTGTACGTAGAGGAGAAAGAACCGCGGTTCTGCGAGGAGTCTGAAATAGGTGATCTTAAGATAGAAATACCGTACAACAATCCACTGAAAAAATGCGGAGAAAGAAAATTAGAGGCTCAACTCAAATATCCTCTTATTAAGGGTGAAAGGGTAATTTTCTCTTTGAATCCCGTCAGGGAGTTCACCGTTACGCAAGAAATATGTAGAAATCAGGATGAAGACATTTATGTGCCTGATGTGAATAAGTGTCTCAAAGATTATATTGGTACTATACATTTAGTAAATTCTAGCAATAGATTGGCAAAAAAAAGGGGTTTTTCTAATGAGTGGAATCTGATAGAGGGAGAAGAAGAGACTTCGACTATAGAGGACTATGTCCCTTCTGCTATACTTTATGGACGTGCGGAAAAGAAATTAACGAAAAGTGAAAAGTTTGAAAAAACGGATGAGTTATGTAAGACCAAATATGCTGTGATCAAAGAAGCGCGCAAGGAGGTTGAACAGGACAAATTAAGGGGAGCGGGCCACGGTGCGCCAACTCCAAGTCATGTCACTGATGAGAAGATAGAGAAGGCGATTTACGACAAAAACAAGAAAATACGTGAAGAAAGAAGGAAATATAGAGAAATCTTGGATGAGACTACTATAAATACCTTATGCGGTAAGCTATGTGGATTTTCCGATGAAAGTAGCAGCCAGGCAGGTCAGCAGCAAAGCAGCTATACAAGTAATGATAACAAATGTGTTGCTTTTCGTCCCGTAACTTACAGTAAAGGGAATGATATCTCAACTACGGTTATACCGTTCGTAAAGCTTCAAGACAGTGACTTGACGCCAGAGGTTTCTCAAAGATTTAAGGATGCATTTCCGATGAACGGGGGGAACGCTAGCTTTGCGGAAGTAGAAAAGACGATAAAAGCACAAGATCCGGAAAGTCAACTTACACTAGCAAACATCAAAAGTGGCAAGAGCGATGTAAATGAAAAGAAAATAAAAGAGGCATTACCACAAGTAGGAAGCTATCTGGGTTTGGATACCTTTTATGAAGTGAAGAAGGATAAGGTTGAAAAGCTAGTTATGACTGTCGTTAATGAGGCAGGAGGAGGGTGTGGTGCTGGCAGTAGTGGGGCTCAAACTGCAACAGACGATAATAAGACGTTAGCTGGCAGCTATAGCATTAACGTGATTAAGGATTGCAGCTCCCATATAGAAAATAGCCTGTACTACGTCTTTTCAAAGGGGTATCCAAGGGGAGAGCCAGGGAGTAATGGTAGTATCAAAGTTGATCTCGCGACTAATAATGAAATCGAGGTTGACGCAGCATTAAAGGAGGGCGAGCTATATTTTGGCGTAAAGGACAATGGTGATGGATATGAAAATAATTCCGGACATTTCGAGATAAGGATATCTGCGCCTAAAAATCCCCCTAAGGTCTTCTCTCATATAGCATCTTGGACTGAAACACAGATAAGGAACGCGCTGTATGGGACAAATAATACAGATAGTGTTGTACGTGGTATGTACAGGCATATTAGCGAGCATGGGTCGTTCAACAGGATGGTTAATGCTTTGCTTATTTTGTACATCATGGTGAGCGCCCTGTATTTTTTCTTGGGATTTTCGAGGGCATCTATTTCTCAGCTTGCGGTCATTATTGCCAAAATGCTCATCGTTATGTACGTGTTGCGTCCTGATAGTTGGTCATTCTTTAACGATCATTTGCTCAATTTATTCATTGAGGGGCCAAAAGCTCTCATTGATGTAATGACAGGTGGGCAAGGCAAGGACTTTGAATTTATGGACATGGTGCTTTATAGATTTAGCGTAACTGAAACGTGGATACAGATTTTGGCACTGATGTTTTCTGGGCCTATAGGATTTCTATCTGTAATATTAATTTTGTGGGCGCTGGTTGTTTTGGTGCAGTGTTTATTTGAGGCAGTAGTTATATACCTCATTTCAATTTTATCCATAGCATTGCTGTTGTGCTTAGCGCCGTATTTTGTGATATGCGTGCTGTTTAGGCGTACAAAAAACATATTTGATATGTGGATAAAAACCCTGCTACAGACTGGTATGCAGCCCGTTATAATATTCTCCTGCATAGCACTTCTTACAGGTGCGATAAATAATATCATATATGCGATATTGAACTTTGAGGTATGTGATACATGTGTGCTTAATCTCAACCTTGTTTTGTTTACCCTATGCCTATTGAAGTTTCCACTGCCAGTAGGGGTTATTCCGGTTACCCCCATTAATGATACCATCAGAGAAGTATATAATACCGGACACATGGTACTTTTAGGTCTTCCTGGGCCTATTGTTAACGTGATTCTCTTGATCATATTGGTACGTGTTGCAAAAGATTTCGTAGTTAGCAGCGGGGAGCTGTGCAGCATAATGTTTGGATCATTCACCAATCTATCTGAAGTAGGTGGAAAAGCTGCGCAGTCTCTGTTGAGCGTTGTGGGCATGGATCAGAACACTGCGCATATTCTTGAAAGTCATAGGAGACAGTCTGAGCTCTTCGATAGAGGGCCAGGGGGAGGTAGATATGTAAGATCTATGCCTGGCGTTGGAGGAGTATACTCTGGAGGCGATAGTGGAGGAGCTGGAAATGTGCGTCGTAGGCAAATAATTGCTCCCCATGATCCACCTGCTAGTTTTTAGGAGAGTATTGATGTTTAGGCTTATACTTTTCTTATGTGCAATAGTGCTCACGTCCTGTGGGGGCAGGTGCATTGAGCCAGGTGGTGGTAGTAGTTCTGGTTCTATAGAGGTGGTTGTCCCTGTACTTCCTGAGGGTGCAGATAGGAAAAACCCAGCGACTTACTGGATAAACTCCGGTCAAAAAGTTGAAAAGGGTAAAGAGCTAAAGATTACCGTAGAACGTACGATCAACTTTTGTCCAAAGGACAGCAGTGCTCCTGTTACCGTCAGGATGTTTGATGATCAATTGAAGTCGGATCAGTGGTATTATCCAGTACATATGAATGTTGTTGCAGGCGATCAAGTTTCCTTTTCTCCGGTGTTATACGATGTAGAGGTTACTCGCTGTGACGACATTACAAGTGGGAATAAGCGCATTTTATACTACGGGAATAGTGAATTCTACAAAGATGAAAAGGGCAAAGATGCCGTATCAGCTACTACTCTGTGCGCAAATGGAGGGGGCGTAGGTTTTTCTCAGACGAGTAACCATGCTGAAGGAAATGGCGCAACAGGAGGAAATTCCACTATTATTCTTCCACCTCTAGAGTATTTATATATAAAAGGAAAAAGTGGCAATTATGAACAACTCCCATCTGGAGTAACCATTCCCAGGATAGCAGGTTCTGTCATAAAGACTCCTAGATTGGAATATCCGATAGGGTATTTTGGTCATGTGAACCTAGGAAATGACTACTCGAATTTAACAGACCCCGCAAAGGTAGTGGTCAATGGTATTCTACATGATGCCCGCACAGTAAGGAGTAAGCAGAGTTCACCATTGAATGAGAAAGCCTGCAGTGCCTTAAAAAAACACTACAAAATCAGGAGTAAGCTTTCAAACTTTGAGAGTGTAAACCAGTTAATATCTTCTAGCAGCGCGAAGAAAGAAATTATCAAATATGAAGAAGTGCCCACCACTACTACAGCAACTCCGCAGCAATCACAAGGAGCGGGGGGAGATGCACAAGAAGAGAAAGCACTGGTTGAGGAGATACTCAGGGAGTACACTGAGTACGATATAAACTGCAACTGCAAACGTATATGTGATCCTACACAGAGAGTAAATGAAGAAAATTGCATAAGATCTATTGTCTTGGTGGATAGCAACAAACTTGTGTGTCCCACAAATCCTGATTACAGCACCCATGCTGTTCAAACGAGTGATTATAAAAATTTTTCTCAAGACTTGTTGGGTACTAATGATAATGGCGATCTTCAAAAGAAAGTCAGTGGTAAAATAAAAAGCGCTATCAAGTCGAGAATAAATACTAACACTACGAATTTACACTATGAATTGGCGGAAGGTGTTTCAGCTTGGGTGGTTACAGAAAAATTTCATCATAGTCAGGCAAGACAAGGCAGGCTACAGTACATTGCGGGTCGTGTGCATAACTACAAAAATATTCGTAATATTGCAGATATTGGTACAAAAAATTTTATTGATACAAGTTTGGAAATGCATAAAGGATACCCGGTATTGCGCTCCGGTCTATTGTACCTATCGTATAGTTTTCCTTCAGGTACTGTTTCCCAAAATCTAAAAGCAGAAAATGCATATGGTACTAAGGGTATTAAAGGATACTACGCACTAAATGTCTACAGGACATGTTATGCTAGCGATGGAAAAGATTTATACATACACGTGGGCAATTCTGCCCCAGATTATCTGCCTGGGGATAAGCAAAATGAAGGGAAAAAAAGTAGTCCTCCTGCTGCCCGGACTTTAAAAGCAGGACAGATAGAGTTTAAGAACAGTGAAAGTAAGTGGAATGAAATTCCTACTTATGAAGGATATGCCACCATAAATGAAGGTAACAAAGGTGACTCAGAGGGGACCGTTTATTTTGGTATTAAGGTCGATGAATCCTATGAGGCTCAGCTGAAAGAATACGGGAACGAGGATAATTACTACCTTACTCGCTTGTGGGTTCCAACGTCGTCTCCAGTTTTTTCGAAGTTTTTTGCGTACTTACAAGGTTCGCTTCTACATGTGCTATACGGAACTGAGGTTCCCATATTAGGGAAGGATAGCCAAATTGGCAAGGATGTTTCCCATTCAATAAGACAAGCACTAAGCGGTAAGCCAAGTGCGTCCCCAGACAGGAAGCAAATGGGTGCAGTGCAGCAAATATACAATAATCAGGTCGCATCAAAGCCATTCTGGTCTGCTGTAATGGCGCTACTCACGCTGTATCTCATATTCACTGTGTTGGGTTATATTTTGGGCGTTACGCAGCTAACAAAATATGATCTCATGATCAGATTGTCCAAAGTGACAATGATACTTGTGTTGATCTCTCCTAATAGTTGGGATTTTTTCTACAATCACTGCTTCAGTATATTTGTTGCCGGTATCCCAGAGGTGATAACAGCGTTTAATGGGTATCTCGGCGGAGATACATCATTTGCATTTTTAGATTCTACCCTGGGAGTTATGTTCTCATCTGATGTGTGGCTGAGGATGCTATCTCTAATTATGGCAGGTCCTGTGGGATGGATCATAATGATAGCGGTTATGTGGGCAATGATCGTGTTTTTCGTAGCAGTGCTAAAGGCGGTATTAAAATATCTGCTGGTAACTTTAACATTGGCATTTTTGGTAACCCTTGCACCTATATTCATCACATTTTTGTTGTTCCAATTTACCAGAGGTGTATTTGATGCTTGGCTCAGGATGATAGTGAACTTTTCTCTTCAGCCAATAATACTGTTCGCCGCTCTTGCATTTCTAAATCAGGTCATTCTGAGCAGTTTGTACACGGTTACGAATTTCACAGCATGCGAAACTTGTGCACTCGGGATAGACATTCCTTCAGATGATCCCGAATCCCCCAACAGAAAGGATATATGCATTATTCCTGCGCTGCTTCCAGTAGGATTTACAAACGAACTATCTGTAGAGGATAGGATGAGGGAAGATGCAGCGCGTGCAGACCAAGGATTTATGGGTTTGCCTTTTGGCGTGACGGTTACGATGATCCTTATCTTGGCGTGTTTGGCTGTAAAGGAATTTGCGAATATAGCGGATGTTATGGCGCATTCCATATCTGGTAGTGTAGCGGGCATAACTGCCAGTGCTATGGGCGCTACGCAGGCGCTACTAGGTGTCGTTGGTCTGGATGATGCAACTCAAAACCTAATAAGACAGGCAAGGGGTATGACTCCCGTAGGCGATGAAAAAGTTAGGTTTGAGGCTGATAATAATAATGTTACTCCTAGACATGATAGTACACGAATAGATCATCCCGTGCCCAGAGACGATAATGTAGCATCCTCTCCTGCACCTAGAGATAATTATGGAGCATCTCCTGAAATCAAAGAAGTGCGTAGGGGAGACCCTGAGGTAGATGTTGTGGCAGGGTATTCTGGAAGTACAGGTCAGGGTAGGGAGCTCAGTGAAGCTTCAGCCGGGCATTCCGGGGTTGATGATGGCAGGTATATGGCATCACAACATGCAGATTCTCAAGCCCGTACTGAGAACACTTATGAAACTCTCGGTGGTGACGTCTCAAGTGAGTCATACTCATCATCAGAGAGTAGTGGGAGTGACTCTGACTATGATGATATAAGTTCTGCTTCGTATGAAGACTGTCTGAGTGAAGAGGTGCGCAACCAAGACCAATTGGGGGATGGATTTATGGATTATGCTGCCGCACAAGAAAGCATGGAGCATAATGTTGAACATTTAGATGTAGATGAATCTGATATTTCTCCTGAGCAAAGGGTAGAGAACTACGACTCATACACTGGGGAAGAAGGCGCCGTTGGAGGTGACTATGATATTTCTCCCGAGCAAAGGGTAGAGAACTACGATTCATACACTGGGGAAGAAGGCGCTGTTGGAGGTGACTATGATATTTCTCCTGAGCAAAGGGTAGAGAGTTAC
>NZ_JAWLNY010000033.1:0-12251 GCF_036903315.1 Anaplasma bovis
AAGCTTACATAGCTCTCATCATCAGAGTCTGGGAAGCTTACATAGCTCTCATTATCAGAGTCTGAGAAGCTTACATAGCTCTCATCATCAGAGTCTGAGAAGCTTACATAACTCCCATCATCCGAAAGACTTAAATCATCGGTACTAAGGTCTTCTGATAAATATCTTTTTTTTGCCATATGAGTTAACGTATTAAAAGTAAATTTATTAACTTATGGCGTTAATTTAGTATTAATCTGCTTAAGAAATTTTTAGGATATAAGCAACTATCCTAGAGTGTATCAATGTGGATTACGATAGATCCCTGCCTTTGTACAGCTGGCAGATGGTGGGCAGTAACAGACTCGAACTGCTGACTTCCTCGGTGTAAACGAGGCGCTCTACCAACTGAGCTAACCGCCCTTGCTAGTAATCTAAACTATAAACGTACTCACTGCAATAACGAACTTTTTACACTTTTGTATTTGTCCGTTCCTAATCTTTTGCATGCACCAAGTACGGTGTTTATCATGAGAAACGCAATCGTCATGGGGCCTACTCCCCCTGGAACTGGAGTTATTGCCGCAGCGACATCTTTAACATTATCGAAATCCACGTCTCCTACAAATTGGCTCTTACCGGGATCGGGATCCTTGTTCAAATTTATACCCACATCTATTACTATGGCACCCTTTTTAACCCACTCCGACTTGACGAAATGCGCCTTGCCTACCGCGGCCACTATTATATCCGCGTTTCTGCAGTGATTCTCGATGTCTTTAGTACCAGAGTGCAGTACGGAAACCGTGCAATTTTCATACAGCAGTAGCAGCGCAACAGGCTTGCCAACTATGTTTGACCTACCAATCACCACCGCTCTATCACCCGCCAAACTAGGTTTTACCTGTTTTATTAAGTGTATACAGCCCTGAGGGGTACACGGTATCATGCAGTCCATTTGACCATTCAATAACTTACCCGAATTAGTATCATGAAATCCGTCAACATCCTTATCTGGATCTATGGCGTTTATCACCATGAACTTATCGATATGCTCGGGTAGAGGAAGCTGCACCAAAATCCCATGTACATTCTCATCTGCATTTAGCCTAGCAATTACGCGTAACAGCTTTTCCTGGGTGACATCTTCTGGCAGGGGTATGGTCTCGGCATTGAGTCCAAGGCTATCAGCCTTCCTTTGCTTATTGCCTACGTATAATTTACTCGCAGGATTCTCACCAACAATAATAACCGCTAAAGATGGAGTCAGAGCATGATTTTGCTTGAGATCGGTAATTACCTCGCTCAATTTTTCTAACAACCTCTCCGCAATCAATTTTCCATTTATTATGTTACTCACAGTACACCAAATCCATACAAACCAGGAGGGGATAACCCACAAAACAAAGTGAAGCACTAAATACTATCTAGGCAATACAGAGAAGTTCTCCTTAATGAACCTACTAAGCAGCGTTTGCCTTGATGTTTTCATACCCTCAGCGCGTAAAATACAGCCTATCTTGTCCGCGGTATCGCCAATCTCTTCATTTACTATTACATAATCGTATTCGTAACAATGGGTAATTTCAAAAGGAGCTTCCCGTAGCCTACTATCAACTGCTACGCTTCTACCATTCTCTCTGTTGTGCAACCTTCTACGTAATTCCTCCATGGAAGGGGGAATGATAAACACACTTACTACTGATTCTCTCATAATTTTCATGAGCTTCAATGCGCCTTGCCAATCTATGACTAGCAGCGTGTTTACACCTTTTTTCCTGTTTTCTTCTACGAAATCTCTTGGTATGCCATAGTAGTTGTCGAACACTTTAGCATGCTCGATAAGCTTGCCTGAGTCTCGCAACTTTAGAAACTCTTCCTCACTGACAAAAAAGTAGTCTTTTGCATTCTCTTCACCTGCCCTCGGTGCCCTTGTAGTAACAGAAATCGAACGCACAAGATTGTTCCTCTCGTCACGAAGCAAGACGCCTGCTACCGTTGTCTTTCCACAGCCAGATGGAGAGGATAGTACTAATACCAGCCCTTCACTTCTAAGTTCTTCAGTTTTTATATTCACGTCCATATAAGCACTTTCGGGATACCGTTATACCATTAACATATTCAAATATTCAATCATAATGCGAAATATCGTGCATACCAAACGCACAGCTCCAAGCAAATCCGCCCCTTTCCATGTAAAAATATACAACTGCCACGCTAGCTAGTGACTTCTTTGCATGTGAATTTACGTGCACACCTGAAAAATTCTTCCGAAATACAGAGTGCCTTCACGTTGTTGACAATAAAGTTAGTCGATAGGCCGTGTAAGTATGAAGAATCACACACGGCAATAAATCTTAATTGTCCTGGGATGATAACTATGTTACCCTCCTGGGTGTGTTACGGTTCGCAGGTGAGCATGCATAGCTTTGTGTGTAGCGCTACTAAGTCAGTGTTGCGGTACGGTTTTTGCTCATGTGCGTTTTTCTTAGTGGTTGGGCTGTATTACTCTCTACATGCATCACCTCCTGACTACATGCAAGGTGATTTGGTACGTATAATGTATCTTCATGTTCCTTCAGCATGGATATCATTAGGCACTTACTTTCTTATCGCAGTCTCTAGTTTCGTATCGCTGGTCAAAAGAAACCTCGTGGGTGCTACGTTTTCGCGTGCTATAGCACCTATTGGAGCGTGTTTCACTCTTGTGTGCCTTGTGGCAGGTAATATCTGGGGCAAGCATACTTGGGGTACGTGGTGGGTATGGGATGCGCGACTAACATCTATGTTGCTACTACTTTTCCTATACTTGGGATATATATTGCTATGGAACGTATTTGAGGACCAACGCAGGGCGGCAAAAACCACAGCGCTATTTTCCCTATTCAGTGCTGTGAATGTGCCTATTGTGAAGTTTTCTGTGAACATATGGGCTACGCTACACCAACCCTCCAGTATTATAAGGAAAGGTGGAATAGCGGTAGATAGTGAGATGCTTTTCCCGTTGATATTGATGTTTGTAGCTTTCACAATGCTTTGCATTGTCCTAACAATGGCGAGGATATCCACGTTGGTTGCCATGCGTGAAGTGCAATCAAGGACGTCAAGTCTATACGGAGAAGCGCTATGATTGGCAGCTTGACCGGTACAATTGGGGAAATGCTTGAAAATAGCCAGATACTGCTGGAAGTAGGCGGAGTTGGCTATGTGGTTAGAATTCCCTACAGAGTTCTACAAAACTGTAAGCGCAATGATCAAATAAGGCTCTACATAGAAACATATGTAACAAGGGAAAATATTGCGCAGCTTTACGGCTTTCAAAGCCAGGAAGAGCAGACTTGCATGCGCTTGCTAGTTAAGGTTAATGGCATAAATTACAAGACTGCTTCATTGATTTTGGATAAGCTAACTGCACCGCAAGTGTACACTGCGATAGTCGATGGAGATAAGAGGGCTTTAAAAGTTGGTGGAGTGGGAGAAAAATTGATTAGCAGGATTGTCGCCGAACTCGCTCCGCAAGTTCAGAAGATGAAGTTTGACACAGTGAAAAGTAAATCTCCAGAAGAAGTATCTGATGCTATGTCCGCTCTTATAAGCCTAGGATATGACAAGATGCGGGTATTATCCGCCCTGAAGAAGGTTGGAACGTCTCACCCTACATCTGAAACTTTGCGTCTTGCACTCAAGGAGTTGTCCCAGTGAGTGAGTGGTTACACAAAGGGACCGCACTTCCAGAAGATGACCGAGCTCTTACCGTACGTCCTAATTTGTTGGATGAGTTTATAGGGCAGAGTAAAGTTGTGGAAAATCTTGAGGTGTTTATAAAGTCCGCTTACGAAAGGAGAGCACCTCTTGATCACGTTTTACTTTACGGACCTCCCGGTCTTGGAAAAACCACGCTTGCTCACATAATTGCGAAGGAATTGAAGGTAAATTTTAGAGCAACTTCTGGGCCTCTGCTGAGCAAAGCCGGAGACCTTGCCGCAATATTGACTAATCTACAATCTATGGACGTTTTATTCATAGATGAGATACACAGACTTCACAAAAACATAGAGGAAATATTGTACCCCGCCCTAGAGGATTGCTGTTTAGACATAGTAGTGGGAGAAGGGTGTGGTGCAAAAACCATCAGGATAGATTTGCCACGTTTCACTCTCATAGGTGCGACAACTCGGTTTGGGTTGATCTCCAATCCTTTGAGGGACAGGTTTGGCATACCGCTGCACCTGGAGTTTTATTCCCCTGATGAATTGGTCCTTGTTATCAAGCGCGCTGCACGAATCACGTGCACAAATATTGATGACAGCGGGGCACAAGAGATAGCTTCAAGGTCAAGAGGGACACCTAGAATTGCACTCAGGCTTTTCCGGAGGGTGCGTGATTTTCTGACCGTTGAGGGAGGTAGCAAGATTGATGCAGAGTTTGCAGATTCCTCTCTGCGCAACCTCGGTGTAGACGGTATGGGGCTAGACAATATGGATATAAAGTATTTACAGTTTTTATTCGAAGCGAGAACTGCGGTCGGTATAGAAACCATAGCTGCAGCCTTGTCTGAAGACGTGGGCAATATCGTGGAAACAATAGAGCCTTATTTGCTCAAAATAGGATTTATACAGCGCACTCCGCGAGGTAGAATCGTCACTCCCAAAGCATTAGAATATCTAATGACCAACAACTACACCTAGTTTGTTGCTTATAACCCCTAGTGAGTTGTTTGTGTTCCTGTAGTCGTCTTGTAAACGGCCATTGTAAGCCATATACTAATCACAGAACATACTATTGGTAATATAGTCACAGGAATTACCGTACCATTATAGAATCTTCCAGCAACGTATATACCAAATGCGCCTAGTACAGTTTGTATGAAAACTAAAAACGCTGACGCGGTTCCTTTATCGTCCACCTCTTTAAACGCCAAAGCCATACTATTACTGGTCACAAATGCGATCCCAAATGATGAAGGCACCCATATCAACTCTATAATTAGAGGGGTTAGTGCGTACAGAGGGTGGCAAATTATTACTATCACGTCAGGAATGATTATTAGTACCAAACCTGTGATAATCATGTTTCTAATGCTTACTCTTCCCACAAGTCTTCTATTAACAAACGTGCCGATAATGTACGATATGACACTTATCGTTACGAGATATCCATAGTCTTTAACAGGAAAATGCATTCCCTCCATAAAGATAAATGGCAAATTCGCAAGCGAAGACCATACCCACATAATTGTTAGGCTTTGTATAAGTGCAAAACTTAAAAATCTACCATTCTTCAGGAGCGCTACGTATCCCTTAATTACCGACACAGTATCCAGTTTTGTAAGCCTATTTTGTATTGTTTCCTTGAATAATGTGAGCATCAAAAGTAGTCCCGCCGCTCCCAGAGCCATAAATACAAATATGAGTCTCCAGCCGTAGCCCATAGCGATAACGTAACTACCTATTACAGGACCGATGGCCGGAGAAAGGGCCACAACCATGTTGACAAATGATAGATTTTTTGCAGATTCCTCACCGCTGTAAACATCATTCACTATGGCATAGCCGACAACACCTGCTACACCCGCTCCCATTCCCTGTATAAACCTGAATATTATGAGCACTATTACATTATTGGCAAAACAACATCCAACACTAGCTATGGCGAAAAGCAGGATGCCCAAGAGCATCATAGGTTTACGGCCATGATAGTCCGATAGCGGCCCGTAGAATAATCCAGAAACCGAACTGCCAAAAAGATTCATGCTAACAGTAAGTTGTACGATTGTTTGGCTAACACCAAAATAAGAGCACATCTCAGGAAGAGATGGAGCATACATATCATAGGATATATCGCAAACTAATATAGCACTTATAACAACGATAAGCGCGAAGACTCCTCCCACAAATTCTATCCCTAAAGCTAAAATGGTACCATCCAACTTTCCGGTACACATATATATTAACAGATTTAACCTGAAACTTCTCTAGAAAAAAAAGAACACATAAAATTTTGCGTGTAAAAGGGATAAATAAACAAATGTCAATTTTGGATTATTCCCACATGCTGAACGCCCATACGCCAGCAATTGCCACAAACACACTTCAATTTTTGCAAGTTTCTATACTACTTACCTTCCGGATACAAAACGCTCATTAGCTCATTCCACTCTCTCTTGCCTATTTCTGTATCTTCTCTGCATACATTTTTGCCACTCAGCATCGCCCTGACAACCTCAATAGCGTTTTTGGACAAGGTCTTAGACTCTAAACAGTAGTCTACAAATGCCTTATAGGATATGGGAACCCAAGCACTAACGATCTCCGATATCTTCTCCACGTAGGCACGCAGCTCATATTGCGCACCCTTTGCAGACCTTAAAGTTATAAACTTGAGTAAATTGTGCAGATCAATTTTCCAATACCAGTGAGTGTAGCAATTTAACGTGAGATTCATTCTAGCCAATTCCCTGGCAAGGCCGTGATTTAGCATTTCTTCGTAGTCATTATACATCTTTGCCGCGTTATCATTAAACAGCGTAAGAATTCTCTGCACGGTGCTAGCGCCAAGAGGTTCGCCCCTACCCTGTGCATTGTCCGTAGCCTGCTCTCTAACTTGACTCTCCTCTGGGATGTAAAACTCGTTCTCCAGGACAGAATATCGTGCAGAACACTCATTTATGTTCGCGGTCCTGTGCCTAACCCACTGTCTAGCAACAAAAATCGGTAACTTGATATGAAACTTTATTTCACACATTTCAAACGGAGACGTGTGCGCATGTCTCATTAAATAGCCTATTAACGCAGCATCCTGGCTTAACTTCTTCGTACCCTTTCCATATGAAACACGTGCTGCCTGAACAATTGCAGAATCAGCACCCATATAGTCCACAACTCTCACAAACCCATGATCTAAGACCTTGTGCTCTTTGTACAATATCTCCTCAAGCTCAGGCACCACAACACGCTTAGTAACTCTAGTAGCCTCACTATCTTCCATTACCTACAGCTCCAATCTTCTCATCATCATCTGTTTTATACTCGCTATCGCCTTAGCAGGGTTTAAATCCTTAGGGCAAGTCTTGGTGCAATTCATTATCGTGTGACACCTGTACATCTTAAACGCATCATCCAAAAACTCAAGCCTCTCATCTGTGGCTTCATCCCTACTGTCCACAAGCCACCTATACATCTGAAGTAACGCGGCAGGTCCTAGATACTTGTCAGAGTTCCACCAGTAACTAGGACAGCTAGTGCTGCAACTAGCACACAAAATACAGTCGTACACTCTATCTAACTTGCTTCTATCCTCAATACTTTGCAGATGCTCTTCCTTGTCCGATCTAGGCCCCTTAGATTTCAGCCACGGACTTATGGACTTGTATTGCTCATAGAAATTACTTAAATCAGGCACCAGATCTTTTATAACCGGCATGTGCGGAAGGGGATAAATATTAATGTCTCCCTTAACATCAGAAATGTACTTTGTACATGCCAAAGTGTTGGTGCCATCTATGTTCATGGCACACGATCCGCATATCCCTTCCCTGCAAGACCTTCTGAAAGTAAGGGTGGAATCGTATTCATTCTTGATCTTTATAAGGGCATCCAAAACCATCTGCCCACATTTGTCCAAATCAATGTAAAACGTGTCCAGCCTAGGATTCTCATCACAATCCGGTGACCATCTGTATACCCTGAAACGCTTAGTTCGCTTGGCCCCCTCGGTCTCGTTATAGACCTTTCCTTCGTGATTTACCCTGGAATCCTTGGGTAAAGTGTACTGAAACATTAAACTAACCAAATCAATAAACTCTCTTCTGAGGAGGAAAATACTCCACCTCATCTGTCAAAGTGTGCACCACAACATCCTTGTAATCTATCTTAACATCGTGGGTCTTACAGTCATACCACGCCATCGTGTGTTTCATCCAATTCTCATCATCACGCTCTGGAAAATCCTCACGCGCATGAGCACCCCTACTCTCCTGACGATTAGCGGCACAGTCCATGGTAATGACAGCTTGAGGCATCATATTAGCTAACTCCAAAGCCTCTACAAGATCACTATTCCAGATCATGCTCCTGTCAGTGACTGAAACATCTTCCATCATAGAAGCAACTTCCCTGATCTTTTGCTTTCCTTCGTTCAAAACCTCAGCATTACGAAATACCGCAGCATGTTCCTGCATAACGCGTTGCATGCTATCTCTAATTTTAGCCACTTTCACCCCACCGGAAGCAAATCGCATGCTGTCAAACCTATCAATTATACCCTCTTCTAGGTCCTTCCTGATTGGCTTATGAGGCAGCCCCAAACCTATAATCTCCTTAGCCCTGATCGCAGCTGCTCTTCCAAACACAACCAAATCTAGTAACGAGTTAGACCCTAAACGATTTGCACCATGCACAGAGACACACGCGGCCTCTCCTATGGCAAAAAGGCCTTCAACTGCACCATAACCGCTTTCTCCCTGTAAGCCTATAACCTCTCCGTAATAATTTGTGGGTATTCCACCCATATTGTAGTGCACCGTAGGAAGCACTGGTATGGGCTCTTTGGTCACATCAACACCAGCAAAAGTTTTTGCAGTCTCGCTAATACCAGGCAACCTCTCATGTATAACCTTTGGATCAAGATGCGCTACTGATAGGTATATGTGATCCTTCTTCTCACCCACACCTCTACCCTCGCGTATTTCCATAGTCATGGATCTACTAACAACGTCACGGGACGCAAGATCCTTTGCCTTGGGAGCATAACGCTCCATGAACCTCTCCCCCTCCGAGTTGAGCAAATAACCACCCTCACCTCTACACCCTTCGGTGATTAGGCATCCCGAACCGTATATGCCAGTAGGATGGAACTGTACAAATTCCATGTCCTCAAGAGGTAGACCAACTCTTGCAACCATTCCCCCGCCGTCACCAGTACAAGTATGAGCACTTGTTGCGGAAAAATAGACCCTTCCATATCCTCCTGTAGCTAAAACAACTACATGGGAACGAAATCTATGCAGAGTGCCATCACATAAAGACCAGGCGATAACCCCATGACAAGCCTTCTTGTCATCACTAACTATTAAGTCTATAGCAAAGTATTCGACAAAAAACTCCGCGTTAAACTTCAAGGATTGCTGGTACAATGTATGTAGTATAGCGTGCCCCGTTTTGTCAGCCGCTGCACATGTACGTACCGCAGGCTTACCTTTACCATACTCAGTAGTCATGCCACCAAATGGCCTTTGGTATATCTTACCGTCTTCGGTTCTCGAAAAAGGCACTCCGTAGTGTTCCAGCTCTATAACAGACTGCATAGCGTTTTTGCACATGTACTCTATCGCATCCTGATCTCCTAACCAGTCAGACCCCTTTACAGTGTCAAACATGTGCCACCTCCAGTTGTCTTCCGCGATGTTGCCCAGTGCAGCACTGATGCCACCCTGTGCCGCTACAGTATGACTACGTGTAGGAAAAACCTTGGATACACAGGCAACAGAAAGGCCCGCAGCTGTCATACCCATGACGGCTCTCAGACCAGCCCCTCCCGCACCTACAACCACTACATCATACTCGTGATCTACAATCTCGTACGCCAACTCAGACACCCCGTAGAAATTGGAAGGAACCCCGAAAAAGGCTACCACAATAACCTATATAGTCAACACAACTTTCCGAACAACGCAACTTCAACACTGCCAATATTAAACCTAAGGCCACTCTGAATAAAAACCCTTACTACATTCACCATGTCATGAGTACAAACAGTAGAACCCCATCGTAATAGTAATCATCCCAGAACCGCACTCTTGGCAGATAAAAATTATACCGTATCCCTTTGAAGTCTGAAAAGCTTGGCGTACAGACCGTCCTCCCTACCTACAAGTTCGCTGTGTGTACCAACTTCTTTAACAAGCCCATTGTTTATGACAACTATTTTGTCCGCATCAACCACTGTGGAAAGCCTATGCGTAACCATGATGGTAATTTTGTCCCGCATCAGCTCATGCAAGGATGTCAAAACCTTTCGTTCATTATCAGAATCCAATGCAGAAGTGGATTCATCAAGAATCAATACCTGAGGCTTACGCAGTATAGCTCTCGCGATAACAATCCTCTGCTTTTGTCCCTCAGAAATACATGCTCCGTTTTCCCCTACCAACGTGTTCAGTCCTTCAGGTAGATCACGGATGAACCCACCAAGACTTGCACTTTCTATAGCCACTTGCAGCTCCTCATCGGTGTACTTTTCGATTCCGTAAGTTATGTTATCGAGAATCGTGCCAGAAAATATAAAAGAATCCTGAGGCACAAGACAAAACAGAGATCTCAAACTGCGCAGGGATACTTTTCTAGTATCAACTCCATCAACAAGTATACTTCCGTCATTAATGTCGTAAAATCTGAGTAAAAGATCGATGATTGTGCTCTTCCCAACGCCAGAAGGGCCTACTATTGCTACCTTTTCTCCTCTCTTCACGGAAAAACTTATTCCCTTAAAAATCTGTACTTCTGGCTTATTTCGGTGCGAGAACCATACATTATTCAACTCTATGGATTCTTTTACTTCACATATATCAACGTTAGACTTATCAATACCCGATGTATAAGAATCCATATTTAATAAATCGGTTATGTCCCTAGCAATCTCCAGGGCCTTTCTCAACTCCTGTGCATTGTCGCCTATGCCCCCCATAGATCCAACTAGAAGCACAGAATAAAACACAAATGTCAGCAATGTCCCCGCAGTAATACTATCATCAACAACGGCTTGAACGCCCACCCACAGCACTATAGCTACAGAAGCCGTGATAGTTGAAACAGCCAACGAGACAACCGTGGCACGCTGCAGTACATGTTTAGAAGAAGCTGCTGAAACTTCATCAAGCAAGTTACAAAATTGAGTACTTGCTATATTTTCAGCAACCAGTGATTGTATAGTGTAAATACCCCTGCATGTCTCCTCTCCAAAATGAGTCAATTTATCCATGCTACGGCGAAAAGCTAGTGATGCACCCCTTACGTTTCTACCTAAAAAGGCGACAATGGGCAAAAGTACAGGCAACACAATCGCACTGTGCGCAGCCAATCCTGGATTTGTATGAACCAGCATTACAATACTGCCGATCATGATGGTAACATTCCTGAAAATCATGAGCAGACTGCCACAAAGTATGGTACGTAAAATAGTGGTGTCCGTAATAAGCCTCGACACAAACAAAGCAACACTCGCATCTTCAAGCGCAGCAGGAGATATGTGTATGATCTTATCATACAGCAGTTTTCTTATGCTGCACACCACACGATCCGCCCCCATTGTGGATAACCACAAACGAAAAAAAGCACTCACAGATATGATAGAAACCACCAGTAGTACGACAGCGAGGGTATAGTATTTCTGAGCCCCATACATAAGCCCGGAGTCCACAATGACGCTGAGCTCCTTCCCAAACGCCATAATTGCCCCAGAAGAAATTATGACAACGACATACGCCAGTAGGAAATACCACAAATGAGGCCTAATGTAAGACATCAGTACGCGCATCTATGTAGCCTATTTTAAGGATAATCCAAAAAGCACGCCCACTTCCTCCTTTATAAAGTCCATCAGCTCTCCTCTACCCTGCTCATCAATCCACAATTTTCTATCTTCGCTATAGACAAAGCGCACGGACCCACTTCTAGGAGAAGCAACCCACACTTGAGAAGAGGGCTCGTGCCAACTGATTAAGTACACTATACCATCCTTCTCTATCTTTACCGCACCCTCAGAAACATCACAATCCAACTCACCGCCAGAATCCATCTCTTCAACCAGAGCAGCAACTAAACCGAACGCTTCGTATGCAAGACCCCTAGTAGATGTACTCCCACTTACCATCAGGAACACTCCCTATAAATTCTACTTTCGCATCACATCTGATGATAAATACCCACTTTTTATTAACAACAACCCATTGGCAAAGCGCGCACAAGATTTTCTACAACCTCACGCTTAACCTCACGTTCTATGGACTGCATATACTCTTCTGAAGGGTGACTGGCAAGAGCGTTTATCACCTTCACAACAAGCGCACCTATCTTCTCAAACTCCGTCCTACCCAACCCCCTGGAAGTCTCTGCAGCGGAACCTAACCTTATTCCAGAAGTGACCCATGGTTTCTCAGTATCAAACGGCACCGCATTTTTATTGCATACTATACCAGCCCTCTCCAGAGCAGATGCAGTATCTCTACCATTTATTCCATGCCCTCGTAAATCCACGACAACCATGTGACTGTCAGT
>NZ_JAWLNY010000034.1:0-10617 GCF_036903315.1 Anaplasma bovis
CATTTGCTGAAGAGCTAAAAGGTGCGCTATTACCAGAACTTTTGGATTCAACACCGTACAACGTAGCCGAGGGGAGTGAGGGTTAGACTATCCACAGTGAGGGTGATAACACACACGTGAAGATTGTACAGGATCTTTGCTTTATTTTCAAGTTGTATCAGTGCTGCTTAAGGGGAGGGTACAGTGATATGGTGAGCCACAGTGGCTATATAAACATATGTGTCAATAAGCGTATAAACTTGCATTTTGGTAGACTATGGGGTGTGCCGATATGTGTTCCTCTAGTACATACACTGTAAATTCGGCATACACGGAGGTGTAGTGGTCCTGAGGTGACTTTTGATGTTTACTATATGAGCTACCAGCAGTAGTAGCTAGGCAAAAATTGCCCGTATTGCAAACAAATACCTTTCGTGAGGGTAAGTACCAATGTAAACATTGGGTGATAACGCAACTTGATAGCTGTTTACTCTGCATTGTCTATGATAAATCTTTAACTAACACACGCACGAGAAATGCCCTTTAATCCTGGTATATCTAGACAATATTCACGAATTAAATCCGCATTAGTTCTATTTTTCATAAAAATATGGAACTACGTAAGGTAAATGAAAGGTGCCGTAACTCTTAAATAAACACTCTAGGATGTGAAATAGTGCTGAAGAGGCATATTTGCAGGTAGATATACAGTCATTTCTGCTATTTCATGTAGATATGGAGACCAGATTATGATGGAATTTGGCGTGAAGGTAGAATTGGCCCTTTTCAATAGGCATTCCTGTTTTTGCATTTCTTACTATTGGATATACCAGTTGTCACACGTGTATCTATCAGATGTGTGTTAAGCCCTTCTGACTCTACATCATCGTGATCCAGACATTGCTTATCGGAGCGTACATCTTTAGATTTAGCAGCCTCAGTTTGTGACACAAATCCTCTTGCACTGAACTGATATGTAAGGGGGGGGGGAGACGTTTTTTGTCCTTTCCTGTTCCTACTTTCTATCGAGTCTGTGTTTTGAAGACATACGTAGGATCGGGGCTGTGAGTCAAATTCTCTATCACCAAGCTCTGCTTCATCACTATTCTGTGTACCAAGGTAAATTCTACCACCACGACTGTTGGTATTATTCTGTTCATTCCCTACAGGAGATCGCACTTTTTGCATGAAAGTCTTAGCACTTTCAAACATCCTACTCTTGATAGAGGAGAAGGTATCCTCTTGCTGCTCACGATTAGCTGCTCTACGACTCTTCTCAAAATCTCCTAGGGTTAATCCTCGCTGAAGAGGCTCAAGCTCTTCAACAGCATGAGCATCCCTACTATCTCTGCGAACAGGTTGCCTAGACCTCATATCTGATAGTTCGATCTCCTGTACGAGCTGTTTTCTATCAGATGACCTTGTGCTTCTTTCTTGGGGTGTACTGCCATGAGACGTAGTACGGGTGCCTGTTCTTTCCTTTGGCTCTTCATCAGTATTCTGTGTACCGATGTAAATTCTATCGCAATGATTGCTACCATCATACTGCGCGGTGCGGATCGGGGAACTTGTTTTACTATTAGCTTTTAAATGATTTTTCAATTCTCCAAGAGTTAATCCTTGATAAAGAGGCTCAAGCTCTTCAGTAGTATGAGCATTCCCATTATTTTCGTGAATAGGCCCGTCTGCCTTATATTTTTGCATTGCTTCATTTATCAAAGCTGCAAAAGCCACGGTAGCATACATCAGGGTAGGATCTGGGATTATCATTAATGATACCTGAAACATAATCGGAAACGCCACTCAGCAACTCTAGTGGACGATGATTGATGTTGAAGTTTTTGAGAAAACACATGTAAAAATTGTACATGATCCTGAGTATTTTTTCAAGTTAGATCAGTGCTGTTGAAGGGGGGGGGGAGTGATATAGTAGGCCACAGTGGCGATATAAACATATGTGTCAATAAGCGCATAAACTTGCACTTAAATGAGTTTATGGAGTGTCCTGGGGGACATCACTTTGGCATGTGTACTGTAGATATGACATGTGTAGGGGGAAGGGGAGATGTAGTATAGCAGTTATGAGGTGATTTGGAGTGCAGTAGAGCGTTTGTAGAGGCGCGTCTGATGTATTTTATGCATTTCCACCATTTTTTATATAGATATGGCACTACATTATGTAATGGAGAGTACTGTCACTCTGGAATGAATTCTTCAGGATGTGAGGTAGTGCTCTCAGACTACACTCAGTGACAAGTACTGATTATTTCGGACCTTCTTCTGCCATTTTAAGAAGGTGTTGAACTACATCATAACTTGAGGCCACTACGCGACTCTTCAGGAGGATTATTCGAGCTTTTTTTTTTGCCGTTTTTATGTAGATGTGGAACTATACACTACAATTGTGTAGGAAGGGTGTAGCAGGTTGAAATAATCTCTTCAGGATGTGAAATGATACTCTATGGGTTTGCCGCGGGTAGGGAAAATCATATCAGAGCATTTTACCATAGCCAATACTGAGTAGACTACTGTTGGACTGTAGGACCATCGCTCCATCTGTATTTATATTCACGAATTTACCCACGTGGCGTGTGTTTGTATTGGTTACAATTTGAACAGTTTCTCCCATCTTATAGGCTTTATTGAGCCATAGGTTTCGAAGCACAGAAAATCCGTACGTATTGTATGCGTCTAAAAGTTTGCGAAAGTTTTTTAGTACGATCTCCATCAACTCTACGTTAGACAGAGTTATACATGGCACATGTTCCTTTATGGACGTAGAAGTGGATATTGGACTTGAGTATATGTTTATACCTATGCCGCATACAACCCAAGATATCTGTCCCCCGCCTAAAGTTTTTGTTTGTAGCAGAATTCCCGATATCTTTTTACCGTTGACCATAACATCGTTGGGCCATTTATATTCTACTCTGGTGCAACAAGTATTTTTTGACTGCTGACCATTGTGATGCAAAAAAACCTCTTCTAAAGCTGTTCCTACTGCTATAGCAGCAACAAATGACAATGCTGGAATATTAAGAGCTCCTCGTAGTATGATGCTAAAGTACAAATTTCCGTGAGGAGACCTCCATACTTTTTTGTTTCTGCCTATGCCCGCAGATTGCTCATCTGCCAGGACCACAACACTGTCCTCTATACCCCTCTCAGCGAGCTCTAACGCATCTAAATTTGTGCTGGTTGATATGGAAACATGGTGAACAAGGAAATCACCCATTACATACTTTTTACTACCAACAATGCACATTTCGGCATACAAATACGTGTGGTTTCATGCTATGAGAGCTCTGCTTTTCTGTCACGCATAAAGAACGAAAAGTAATCGCTATACCTGGTGTTCAGGGTGCTCATCTATCTTGCCATTCCCTGATCAGTTCGGTATGTTTTTCATCTACAAATTTGCTCTTAGACACATCTAGGGCCAAAGTTTTCTTAGTCGGAATACAAGTTTCTCCGCATACAGCAAATTGTAACTCAACTTTAATTTCCTTTGTCCCACTTTCAAATTTTGCAACGAAAGGAAAGGCGACTGAAGAGGTGTACACGTTGCTTGTGAAGGTTTTTTTTCCTATCTTCAAGACGTCAACTTCATGTTTAGGCCAGTGTATGTCGTACCACAGCACTTTTGACCCTTCTAGGGATATTGTGGTCGCTACACCTGTATCACCTGGGTCAGCAGCATATATATGCCATCCATCCTGTATCTTGAAATGTACAGCACCCTCGACTGTGGTCTCATCTATTGCCCCGACAAGAACATCAACGCTTGCATGCTCTTTGTCTTTTGTTATAACAGCGTGTTGCGCACCAAGCGCCGCCATGCCTGGCGAAGTAAATAGAAACTGCAGAACCAGGCAGTATATTACAATTTTCAATATCACACCGACCGAAAGTACACTACGCATAAGACTAATTGTTTTTAGAACATTTAGCAATTTTCTAGTTCTTGGTGAAGGGAATAAGTTTCACGCTAACATGATAAAAAATGTTGGTCAGTGGATGAGTAGGTTGCTTGATTTATATACTGAATACTTTAATTCTGTGCTATCATAGTCACACGCCATGATGGGATGTTTTAGTGTAGTACTACGGGTTTCTGCACGTGGTGTTGTTTCTCAGATTTATAGGTGTGCTTGATTTGGTTATGGTGATATTGTGGAAGGCGTAAGACTTGCTGGAGTATCATATAGATACAGGAAAAGTAATTTTCTGCTAGATGTTAAGGATTTCTCGGCAAAAAAAGGAGAAGTTGTTTGTTTGCTTGGGTTGTCAGGTTGTGGTAAATCAACTATCTTGAAGCTGATAGCTGGACTAGAGCGTACCAATACCGGCACTATAGAGGTCAATGGCAGGAAGGTGGATGATGTGGAGAAAAATATCCACATTCCAACTGAGAAGAGGAATATAGGACTGATTTTTCAGCACCCCTCTCTCTTTCACCACCAGACTGTAGAAGAGAATGTAGCATTTGCTGTAAGAGAATCTAGTAAGGATGCCAAAATCAAGCGTGCCAGGGAAGTGTTGGAGTCTATAGGGATGTACAGCCATAAGGATGCGTACCCCCATATGCTTTCAGGTGGGCAACAACAGCTTGTTACTATAGCGAGGACTATAGCGCAAAAGCCTGAGATTTTTCTGCTTGATGAGCCATTTTCCAATTTGGATGTCATATTAAGAGAAAGAATAAGGACTGATGTTTTGGCCTTGATAAAGTCAGAGAACATCACGGTTTTGTTTGTTACACATGATCCTGAGGAAGCACTGGATGTTGCAGACAAAATTTACGTCATCAAAGAAGGTAAGATAATACAGAGCGGCACTCCTGACGAAATATACAGTAGTCCCAAAGATGTAAGTCTCGCTAGGTTTTTTGGGAGGTTAAATTACTTCGAGGCTGTGGTTAAAGATGGATGCGTTTCCCTAGACCTCGGTAAGATCAAGGCAGACTCTTTCGAGGATGGCAGCAGAGTTGCTGTCTGTATCAGGCCTGATGCTTTGGTCCAGCGTCGTAGTGGGGGAGCTGCTGCTGTAGTAAGGCTTGTAAAATTTTTCTGTAATATGGTATATATAAGCGTTGATAGTTCCTACTGGATGAAGTTTAGCGGTAGGGTTTTGCCCCGGGTAGGGGATGTTGTACACGTGTCTTTGGATTCTAGTAAGGCCTTGCTTTTTAGGCTTTAGTGTTTGGGGGTTGTATTATGAGTTTGGGGCCTTGGCAGATTTTTCTAATATTGCTGATAATTTTGGTACTTTTCGGAGCTGGTAGACTACCCCAAGTTATGGGTGATTTAGGCAGGGGCATGCGAAATCTCAGAAAGGAGCTCAAAGACGGTGAGCTCACGCAGACTAAGGATGAAACCAATAACTAGATTATAGTAGGGGTAGAGATCCCTCGTATTATTCTTTCTGCGAGTTTGATTTTATGGACATAGAAAAGCTAATCAACCTGTTTGCCAAGCTTCCTAGCCTTGGACCGGCGTCTTCTCGCAGAATAGTGTTGCATCTCTTGAGGCACAGAGATGACATTATGATACCTCTCGCAAATGGAATAAGAGAACTAGAGAGAAAGGTAAAAGAGTGTGAAATTTGTTACAATCTAGATGATGTTTCGCCATGTTCCATTTGTACAGATAGCAGGAGAGATAGTAGCCTTTTGTGTGTAGTAGAAGAGCTAGGTGATCTCTGGGCCTTTGAAAAAGGTGGGATATATTCTGGTATGTACCATGTGCTTGGCGGTACGTTATCTGCGCTTTCTGGCGTTGGTCCGGATGATCTCAATATTGATACCATTGTTGGTAGAGTGGTTTCTGGCGGCGTAAAGGAAGTGATAATAGCCACCAGCAACGATATGGAAGGACAGGTTACGTGCCATTACATAGCTGAAATAATAAAAGAGGTAGGTGTCAAGGTTACGCGTCTGGCCTGCGGCATTCCTTTAGGTGGCGAAATAGATTACCTTGATGAGGGAACACTGCGTGCAGCCCTGTCATCTAGATATGCGATATAAGCAAAACAGTATTATAATTACTTAGATAGACACTCTCTAAATTGCTCCGCGAGTGACATCATGAGCTCGAAATATCCATTCTCACTTGCCGCTATAGATGTACCTACTGGATCCACTGTGTAAATGTGGTGAGCAGCATCGTTTGGTACAAGGGCAGCCCCAATTTTTCCAACTGTATTGTCTATGAAAATGCACTTTGTTGCATGAGCTTTTGCAGCAGTTTTTGCAGCATGTAGAGCACGAGCTGTTGTGCTTACGGTGTGTCCTGAAGAAAGGGCAGCTACGAAATTGAGTCCAAAATACCTGTCAAAGTATTGATAAGCGTCGTGTATAACCACGTAAGGTACGTCTTTTACTGGTGCGAGTATTTCTGTGATTTTCTCCGTCATTACGTCAAGCTTTTTCAGTATATTTTCTGTATTTTGACGGTATAAATGGGCGTTTTCCGGATCTTCATCAGATAAAGTACTGCATATCGTTTGTATTATCTTCTCAGCGTTTGCAGGACTCAACCATATGTGAAAATCTTTAACGTCGTAACCGCGACCTGAGTCACGAGCACTTCTTGATGCTAACAAAGGTACTGCATCTGATAAACGGACAAACTTCTTTTTGCTACGCGCGCTTAATTTCTTTACAAATGGTTCCAGTTCTTCATCTATATAGAACAAAATGTCTGCCCTATCGAACTTAGATACATCAGATGGTTTTACTGCGCAGTCGTGTACACATGATGTTCCCGTAGATGGTAATACAGGCTCTAGTACGCCATTGCTTACCGCAACTACCAGAAAGTGTATAGGATTTATAGTTGATACTACCTTAGGAACGGTATATCCTGCCGCAGGTATTAATCCGGCCAGTATCAGCAAAATAACATGTATTCTAGCGAACATATAAAAAAATCTACATTGAAAACTGCGTCGAGGACTGCGCGTAGTACTTCATCAGATCGTGTCCTAACGGTGAATAGTTTAACATTGTTTTACGGCAACAGGAAGGCAATAGATAACGTTAGTTTTTCGGTTGGATTGGGGGAAATTGTTACAATTTTAGGACCTAATGGTGGCGGCAAGACTTCGCTGATACGTGCTTTGGTGGGTATTAATAAGGACTATCTTGGTAGCGTGGTATACAAGAAAGATGCGGTCATAGCGTATATGCCTCAGAGCTTTGCAATAAACACACTTATGCCAATCACAGTGGAATATTTGTTATTGAGTGTGTGTTGGGGTAGCAATGTTACTCCGGACATACAAAGCGTTATGAGATATGTTGATGTGTCTGGCCTGTTGAGGCGTCAGGTTTCTGAATTATCCGCAGGTGAGAAGCAGCTAGTATTACTCGCTAGATGTTTGATTATCAAACCCACCATCATAGTGTTAGATGAACCCGTGAGCTGTATGGACATCGAGGCAAAGAATAATTTTTACCAATTACTGGGACGTCTAGTTTCTGAGTGTAGTGGTATTAGTATAATAATGACATCTCACGATTTGCATTGTATCATGGCTTGTTCAGACAGGGTAATTTGCATAAATCGTTCAGTTCGTTGCGAAGGAACTCCCGCAACAATTGCCGAAGACGCAAAGTTTTCTAGCGTATTTCCAGACAATGTTTAGTGCTTTAAAAGATGTAGGGCGACTGCTTAAGATAGTAATCTCATTAGTGTCATACGGCATCTTGCCTTATACCAGTTTTTTCGCGTATTTCAGATTTCGCTCTAAGACTTATGGTCAGAGAATATGCATGCTCTTGCAAAGTTTGGGGCCCACATTCATTAAGCTTGGCCAGTCTCTTGCTTCTAGACCTGATATTGTTGGATCTGAAGTAGCAGAAAATTTATTGCTTCTGTGCGATAAGATGCCATCTTTTCCATTTAGTGACGTAGTCAAAATTGTGGAGAGTGAGCTACACAAAAAGATACACGAAGTATTTTCGGAATTCAGTGAAATGCCTGTTTCTGCAGCCTCCATATCACAGGTTCACAAGGCAAGGACCCTGGATGGGGAGTGGAAGGCTGTAAAAGTGCTGAGGCCAAACATAGAGGTAGAATTTCAAAAAGATATAAACCTAATGCGCAGACTGGAGCGTATTTTTGGTGGAATTGCGGGCTTGACTCGATTTAAGCTGCGAGAATTGATAGATACTTTTTTCAGAGTGTCTAAATTTGAGCTAGATCTGCGTTTTGAGGCTGCAAACGCAGATGAGTTGAGAAAAAATATGCGTTCTGAGGAGGATGGCTTTCGCATCCCGGAGATAGATTGGCAACACACTACGCGGCGCGTACTAACACTTCAATGGATGGATGGTATTCCAATCTATAGGATAGATGAGCTTTCTGATAGAGATTCCATAGCTAGAAAACTCGTGGTTGCCTTTTGCAATCAGGTATACAGAGATAGGTATTTTCATGCAGATATGCATCCAGGCAACCTCATGGTCGATTCTGAAAATCGCATAGTGGCGGTAGATTTTGGTATTATGGGTCGCATCGATGAGGAGACCAGATTTTATATTTCGGAGATATTTTTAGGGTTTTTGAGTAAAGATTACGAAAAAGTTGCTGATGCACACTACGATGCAGGCTACATCCCCTGTAGGAGAGAGGAATTTGCTACCGCATGCAGGGCTATATGGGAGCCTATAGCTGATGTGAATGCGCGGGATTTTTCTATGGCACAGCTATTGACCCACCTGTTCAAAATTACTGAAGATTTTGATATGGATGTGCAGCCACAGCTGTTGTTGCTACAGAAGACAATGGTGCTTGTGGAGGGAATTTGTAGGCAATTATCACCTGAGGTGAACTTATGGAAAATTGCGGAAGTTTGGGTAAAAGATCATTACGAAAGCTACGGATGCATGGATAAATTGAGGGAATCCAAGGTGTATAAGTGTGCTAGAAATGCTTCAGCGTTTGTGTCAAAGATTGACAAAAGTTTGGATATAGTCATTGCGCACAACAAGAAGTACTCAGAGAAGAAAAATACGGGATTTCTTCTTTACTGCATCATCCTGCTTTTGATAGGGTTTATTATATTTAAGCTATAACCTGATGCAGACCTTTTTCGCATGGAAAAAGCTGCAGCTATCAACATATTGTAAGTATGAAAAATTCTAGAAGTGCACTACTGATTATCTAGGTTATCCAAGTGAAAAAATATATTTTTTGGGTGACAACCGTATACACAATGCTGTCTGTAACTCCCTTCGAGATGATGTACGCTGCTTTCGGCTCTGAGGCCCTGATGAGCGATGTCATGGTGGCTGAATTGCTATGTATACACATGTGCTTTTTTTCAGCATTTCAGCTTTTTTCAGGCACAATCCTGGACTATTGCGGAGGCAGGATATTTTTGCCACTAGCAGCAGGGTCGGTTTTTGTTGGAATGCTGCTTCAGGTGGCTGCCATGGGATCAAATTTTTTTCTCATTGTAGCACTTTCTCAGACGTTCCTAACATGTGGTGCATCATTTGGTTTTATTGGAGTTGAATATCTCAGCAGATGTGTTTTCTCCGGTAATAAAGCAAAAATGGCATTCTCGTTTGCACAAGCGATGTATGGGCTTTTATGTGCAACATTCTGGGTGATATCCTCTCACTATGAGCAAATGATGAGGCATAACTTTTACAGCATAGTATGGGGCATAACCGCTCTGCAATTTGTTTCTGCGCTAACGGCTTGTTGTACTTCTAATATCCCACAAGTGCGTTCTAGTAGCAGCGTTTCTTGTTTCTCAGTATTCTCTTCCATAACGAGACATATTTGCTGCGTCACGACGAAACCGGAAGTATGGAAAATCTCTCTCATAGGTGGCATGATGTTTGGGATATTTTTTTCATTATCCAGCCTGCTGCTGTACAAATATGATTCTTCGATAGGTGGGTTTGTTTCGACATATGTGTGGATTGGCTTCGCGCTGGGGGCCCCTCTCTCATGTTGGATGTTTCTCCACTTTCGTAATGGCAAGAGGATATTCTTCGCTATCAGAATATTACAGTGCTTCAGTCTGTGTTGCTTGTTATTCATTATGCAAAAAGTAGTAGCTGATTCCCATAATTATGAGATGGAAAAATACGCCGGGTTAGCGCTGGCTGCCATGTTTTTTGGGATTTTATCAGGTGGTCACATGATAGCATTTATCATTGGGACACACATTGTTGACGATAAATACAAAAGTGTATGCTGCGCAATAATAAACGGATTCATGTGCGTTATTGCCGGCATGATTATCCTGATAGTGACAATTTTTGCTGAGTTTTACAAACTACAAACCCTGCTAATATGTACATCTTGTATTTCTCTAGTACTACACTGCTTGCTAGAACGCCACTTGTGTGTAGGAATAGTTGAAACTTCAGGTCGCAACCTGCAATAGGGAGCTCTGCGTCCACATTTTCAGAGAGCTCTATAAACTGCAAACACTTCTAATATGTATATCGTATATTTCTCTAGTGCTGCATTTTTCGCTAGAACGCCACTTACGTGTAGGAACAGCTGAAACTTCAGGTCGCAACCTGCAATAGAGGGCTCTGCTCTGTATCCATACTTTCGGAGTGAATATGCCCAGTCAATATGTTGCGATATCCCTCAGTTATTTTGACTTTAA